>JASLKB010000045.1 GCA_030747775.1 Acidimicrobiales bacterium
CGTAACACCAATTTCTCGGGCCCGCCGTTACCCACCAGGTGGAGTGCCGTCATGACCTCGGGAACCGTGCTCATCGCGGGGGGAACACCTCGTAGCCGGACTCCTCCGGTTCGTGATCGACAATCTCGGCCGGGAACCCGGGCGCTCGGACGTCTTGTCCCGTGACCTCTTCTAGTCGGCGAATGATGTTGGGCGAGAACTCCCGATCGCCGTAGCGGGCCCGCCCGTCCTCGAACACCTCGACGAGTAGCGGCGAGAGCTCTAGGGGAATCTCCAACTTGCGGGACAGGGCGTCAAATAAACCTACGTCCTTGGCCACTAGGTCCATGGTGAAGTTGATGTCCCGGCTGCCGTTCAGGATGACCTGGCTCTCGGTCTCGTGCACGAACGAGTTGCCTGACGAGATCCGGATGGCCTCGAAGGTGGTGTTGAGGTCCATGCCGGCCGCCGATGCGGTTACCAGAGCCTCTGTCACCGACAACAGGTTGGCCGACGCCAGATAGTTGGTCAGCACCTTGAGCACCGACGCCGATCCCAACGGACCGGTATGCAGGATCCGGCGACCCATGGTCGTCAGAACGGGCAGTACCCGCTCGAAGGTCGCCCGATCGCACCCGGCGAAGATGGCGATGTTGCCGGTAGCCGCCCGATGGCAACCACCCGACACCGGACAGTCCACCGGTTCCGCTCCCGCTTCGGCAACCAGGGCGCCAATGCGACGCACCTCTGACTCATCGGTAGTGCTCATCTCCAGCCAGATACGCGACCTTTCGTCGCCAGCTAAGGAACCCAGCCCAGCGAGGACCCCGTCGTCGGCCTCCATGACCGCTGAACAGGCTGCCGGCGACGGCAGGCAAGTAATAACCACGTCACAGGCCTCGGCCATCTCCCGGGGCGAGTCTGCCCACGAGGCGCCTCTGTCAAGGAACGGGTGGGCGACCTCGGGATCGAGGTCCCGGACGGTCAGGTCGTAGCCGTTACGGAGGAGGCTCCCGGCCAACTTCCCGCCGGCATTTCCCAGTCCGATGAATCCGATGCGCATGGCCGCGGAGACTAGACACGATTTGCTCCCCGGCGTGGTAACTGACGGTGTCCCAGCCTCGGAACATGTGTCGTCTGCTGATGTCACCGACGACGCATCACCGTTGACCTAGGTTCAGCCCATGGTCGAACCTGATCACCACAGATTTGACACCCGCGCCCTGCATGCAGGGCAACGGCCGGACCCGGTCACCGGCTCACGGGCTGTCCCCATCCACCAGACCACCTCATACGTATTCGATTCGGTCGACCACGCGGCAGGCCTTTTCAACATGGAGGTAAGCGGGCACCTCTACTCGCGGATCTCAAACCCGACGGTGGCAGTGCTGGAAGAACGGTTGGCCTCCCTAGAAGGCGGCGTGGGAGCCGTATGCACGTCCAGCGGTCAGGCCGCGCTGCACCTGGCCATGGCGACCATCCTTCACGCTGGCGACCACATCGTGGCCAGCCGCAACATCTATGGCGGCAGCCACAACATGCTGAACCTGACTATGCCCCGCTTCGGCATCACGACCACATTCGTCGACCCCAGGGACCCGCAGGCGTTCGGCGAGGCCATACGACCCGAGACCCGCCTCGTGTTCGCCGAGACGCTCGGCAACCCGGGCATCGAGGTGCTCGACGTGGCCGCGGTGGCCAGCGTGGCCCACAGCGCCGGGGTGCCCCTGGCCGTGGACTCGACCTTCGCCACGCCGTACCTGATACGCCCCATCGACTATGGCGCCGACATCGTGATCCACTCGGTCACCAAGTTCCTCGGAGGACACGGGGTGGCCATCGGTGGAGTGGTGGTCGACGGCGGCCGGTTCGATTGGGCGGACAGCGGCCGATTCCCCACCCTCTCGGAGCCCTACGACGGGTACCACGGCATCACCTTCACAGAGGAGTTCGGCACCGCGGCGTTGTCCATGCGAGCCCGAGCCGAGGGCCTGCGCGACTTTGGTGCATGCATGAGCCCAACCAACGCCTTCTACCTGCTGCAGGGCGTCGAGACCCTCCCCGTGCGCATGGCTCGTCATGTCGACAACACCCACCGGGTGGTCGAAATGCTGGATGCCCACGACGCCGTGTCGTGGGTCAAGCACCCGTCCCACCCCACTCATCCAGATTACGAGTTGGCGACCCGGCTATATCCGAAAGGGGCGGGGGCAATTCTCAGCTTCGGCGTCCACGGTGGACGCGAGGCGGGACGCCGTTTCATCGAGGCCGTCGAACTGGCGTCGCACCTGGCCAACGTGGGCGACGCCAAGACGCTGGTAATCCATCCCGGGTCGACCACCCACCAGCAGATGAGCGCCGAGGACCTCGCTGCTGCTGGCATCGGAGAAGAACTCGTCCGCCTGTCCGTCGGCCTCGAGGACCCAGACGATATCTGCGCCGACCTATCCCGGGCCCTGCGGGCCTCCCAAAAGGTGTAACGGCCCGATGCGCTTCGAAGTGGCTGGGCGGTCGGTTTATGCGGCGACTGGCGCGGTGTCCATCGACCGGGCCGATGCGGTCGACGCTCCCCTGGTCGTGCTGGTCCACGGGGCGGGCATGGACCGCACTGTGTGGTCTCACCAGACTCGCTGGCTGGCCCATCACGGAACCCGTGCCGTGGCCGTCGACCTCCCGGGTCACGGCCACTCCGATGGACCGGCGTTGAGTTCAATCGCCGAGCTGGCGACCTGGCTGGGGGACGTATCCGACGCTCTGGGCGACCCGCTGCACGTGGTCGGACACTCCATGGGGTCGTTCATCGGTCTGGAGACCGCCGCCACCTTTAGTGACCGGATCGCCTCACTGGTACTGATGGGCCTCGGGGCCTCCATGCCCGTTCACCCCGACCTCCAGGCCGCCGCTGAGGCGGGCGACCCGCTGGCCGCCGACTTGATGGCGGGCTGGATGCACGGAACTGATCAGAAATTCGGCGCCAACCCCACCCCAGGCATGTCGATGACCGGGACCAGCCGAGCTGTCATAGAGACCTCCCCTGACGGAGTGCTGGGACTGGACCTGGCCATGTGCGCCGCCTACCAGGGTGCACTCGAAGCCGCTTCGAAAGTGACCTGCCCCACCACGGTGGTCCTCGGCAGGCTCGATCGGATGACCCCCCGACGGGGCGCCCAGCCGCTAGTCGACACACTCGGACACGCCACGGTTATCGAACTAGGCACCTCGGGCCACGCTCCGATGATGGAGGACCCGAACACCGTCCGGTTGGCCCTCCTGGACCACCTGTTTTCGGTGGCTGGCTAACCAACAACCACACCACCGACGCTCCTAGTTCTGGAGGAGCTCCCGGAACGGGGTTCCCTTGTCCGGGCCCGGCTCCTTGGGAAGGCCGAGCACCCGTTCACCGATGATGTTTCGCTGCACCTGATCGGTACCGCCATAGATCGCCGGAGCCGGACTGAACACCGTCACCTCCTGGACAACCCCACCGGTGGCGCAGCTAGCCGGAGCCAGCATTCCGTCTGCGCCAACAATCAGGTTGCCCACGTCACGGCTCCGACGGACCAGCTCGCTCATAGCCAGTTTGGCCATGTTGCCCTCGGCACCGGTCCGGCTCCCGCCGGCCTTGGCCCGCAACATGTTGAGTCGGTTGACCTCGCCGAGAATGTGCAGTTGCACGATCTCCTGGCGGACAATCGGATCGTCGACATTGCCTGCCACCCGGGCCAACTCGATCATGGCCGAGGTGCCCATACCGCGACCACCCTCACCGTCCGGGCCACGGTTGGCCCGTTCGATGTAGTCGCCCACCCGATTGTGGAGCCGACCGGCCTTTGATCCGGGAGCCACAGACGCCGGCTGCTTTCCACCACCGCCAAGGCTGGCCCGCTCGAAAGCCAGCGTGGTGTTAGCCACCGACCAACCGACACCAGGACCACCGATGACGGCGTCATTGGACACCCGGGCCTCGTCGAGGAACACCTCGTTGAACAATGCCTGACCGGTCATCTCCCGGAGCGGTCGAACCTCGATACCCGGCTGGTCCATGTCGATGGCGAAATAGGTGATGCCCTGGTGCTTGGGAGCCTCGGGATCGGTTCGGGCGATGAGCATGCCCTTCTGGGCCAGATGGCCCCCGGAGGTCCAGACCTTCTGTCCTGTGATGATCCACTCGTCGCCATCGCGGATGGCCTTGCACTGCAAACCGGCTAGGTCAGAGCCGGCTCCCGGCTCGGAAAACAGTTGGCACCACGCCACTGAACCGTCGAAGATCTCGGGTACGTAACGGTCGACCTGCTCGGGGGAGCCGTGCACCGCGATGGTCGGGGCAGCCAACATCAGGCCCAGCCCGGTCGGCGGACCGACCACGTTGGCCTCCGCTAGAGCGGTCGACACCGCAGCCGTCAGGTCACGTCCATAACCACGACCACCCGCCTCGGTCGGCATGGCCGGTGAGGTCCAGCGGCCGGCGGCCAGCCGGGACCACCACTCCTCGACGGTGATCTCCGGATCCCAGTTCTCAGCGAGCCAGGCATCGAGTTCAGCGCGGACCTCGTCAGGAGTCGCGGTCTCCGCCGGAGGGCTAACGGTGTCAGTCATGGGCGGAGTCTGGCACGGGCTCCCGAGCCCTCTCCCACCGGGACCCGTCTGGCCTGGTGGTCGTCGGTAGGGTGTGTGGTCACCCCGATCGGCCTAACAGCCGGAGAGGAGCCGACCGGTGCGCTGGTCGTCCCTGTTCATCCCCACTCTGCGCGACGCCCCGGCCGAGGCCGAGGCAGCCAGCCATCGTCTGCTGGTACGCGGCGGCTTTATCCGCCAATTGCAGTCCGGCCACTACTCGATGCTTCCCCTCGGTTGGCGGGTGCACCAGAAGGTGGCCCGGATCATCCGTCAGGAGATGGACGGCATTGGCGGCCAAGAGTTCCTGCTACCTGCCATGCACCCCGCATCGGTGTGGCAGGCCTCGGGTCGCTGGGAGTCCATGGGCGACGAGATGTTCCGCCTGACAGACCGCAAGGGTGCGGACTTGGCCCTCGGTATGACTCATGAAGAGGTCTTCGCCACCATCTCACAGGAACTCAACTCGTATCGAGAGTTACCCCAACTCTGGTACCAGATCCAGTGGAAGTTCCGCGACGAGCCCCGCCCCAAGTCCGGCCTGCTCCGAGTCCGCGAGTTCGCCATGAAGGACTCGTACTCCTTCGACCTGGATGATGAAGGCCTCGACCGGTCGTTCGACCTACACCACGATGCCTACCAGCGGATCTTTCAACGCCTGGACCTCGACGCCCGACCAGTGGAGGCCTCCTCGGGAGCGATGGGCGGAAGCGCCTCCATTGAGTTCATGGTGGCGTCCGACGCCGGCGAGGACGACGTGGCGGTCTGTGACAGCTGCGGCTACGCCGCCAATCTGGAACGGGCTTCCGCAGCCCTGGACCCACTGGAAAACCGGCCAGCCGGCGACGCCCCGGAGTCCTTCCCCACTCCCGGCGTGCGGACCATCGCCGCGCTGGCCGAACTGGGGCACCCCCCGGTCCACCAGATCAAGACACTGGTGTATCGCATCGACGACGTACTCACTTTGATACTGCTGCGCGGCGACCATCCGTTCCTGGAGCAGAAGTTCACTGACGCCACCGGGGCCGCCGAGGTCATCCCCGCCGAAGTCGACGAGATCCGAGCGGCCCTCGGTGCGTCACCGGGCAGCCTCGGAGCGGTCGGGGTGGCCGACCTGCCTATCTACGCGGACGAGGCCCTGCGGGGTAGGTCGGGCATGACCACCGGCGCCAACGAGGATGACCAGCATCTCAAGGGCGTCGACATGGAGCGCGATGTCACCGTGGACCACTGGCTGGACGTCCGGGGCATCATCGAGGGCGAGGCGTGTACGACTTGTGGCGAGCCTCTCCGGGTAGTCCGATGCATCGAGGCCGGACACATCTTCAAGTTGGGTCGGAAGTACACCGAGGCCATGGGGGTCATGGTCCTAGACGGCGAGGGCGTCAACCGGGTGCCGACGATGGGTTCCTATGGCATTGGCGTGGGCCGGGCCATGGCCACGGTGGCCGAGACCCACCACGACGAGCACGGCCTCCTGTGGCCGATGTCGATCGCTCCCTACGAGGTGGTGCTGACCGTGGTCAAGGTGGATCACGACGAGTCGATGGCCGTCGCCGAGCGGCTTTACGACGAGTTGCGGGCTGCCGGTGTCGATGTCCTGCTCGATGACCGGGACGACCGCCCAGGTGTGAAGTTCGCGGACGCCGAGCTGATCGGAATCCCCCTGCGAGTCGCCATCGGGCCACGGGGCCTGGACAGCGGCCAGTTGGAGTTCACCGTCCGATCCGGCGGTGAGACAGTCGACGTTCCGATCGACGAGGTGGTCGCCCGGGTAATCGACGCGGTCGTCACCGACCGCACGGCCGGCCAGTAGCGTTGCGCCAGCCGAGACCAGCCTCCTGAGACCTGATACCGGGGATTCCCATGGCCAAGACCATCGATCGCACGCTGCCCATCAAGCGCTACAAAAAAGTTGTGGCCACTGTCGACCTACCTGGCGTTCCCGAGGGAACGACCGGCAAGGTCCTGGTAGCCAACGGCGTGGTCTGGTACCGCTACTGGGTGGACTTTGACAACGGCGTGAGGCTGGGCCAGGTCGGCCACCAGCAGGTCTGCCTGGCCAACGACTGGGACTCTTTCCGGATCGACCGAGCCGAGGCCGTGCTGAGAGCCGCCGAAGCCCCCGAGAAGTCAGAAGAGTCCGACGATGACGGCGATGGTGGCGGTGCGGCCGGTAACCGGTTCGGTGTACCCGAACACTTGCTGGAACGCAGCAAAGCCGCCCGCCAGCGCCTCGGCGCCTAACTGGTCCGGACTCGGCCAGACCATCCCTTTAACGTTCGGGGACCGCCTCGTGGCGGTATCCTGATCCCTTCCCAGCAGCCCCGGAGGCTCCTTCGATGTTCAAGCCCGGCGACAAGGTCGTCTATCCGCACCACGGTGCGGCTGTCATCGTCAAGAAAGAAAAGAAGAAGGCCTTCGGTGCGAATACCGAGTACCTGGTGCTCGAGATGGCCCATGGCGAGTTGACCCTGTCGGTCCCGGTGGATAAGGCCGAGGACGTGGGCATGCGGTGGCCGATCGATAAAGACGACGTTGATGACCTTTTCGAGGTGTTGCAGAAGCGGGACATCCGCGAGCCGGCCAACTGGTCCCGCCGATTCAAGAACCATCAGGAAAAGCTCAAGAGTGGCGACGTGTACCAAGTCGCCGAGGTGGTACGGAACCTCGCCTTACGCGACCAGGCCAAGGGACTGTCTGCCGGCGAGAAGACGCTTTACACCAAGGCTCTCAGCGTGCTGGTCTCGGAATTGGCGTTCGCCTTGAATACGCCCGAGGAGAAGGCCATGGCCAAGGTCGAGGACGCCCTCTCCTAAATCCTGCGGCGCTGTCCTACACTCGGTGAAGGTGGCTGACCAAGGAGCGCCTGATGAGTGACCAAGCCGAGCGACGCATCGTCGTCGGGGTTGAAGGTTCCGGGTATGCGCGCGAGGCCCTGATCTGGGCCATTGAGGAAGCGCACCACCGCGAGGCCGTGGTCGAAGTCGTCACCTGCTTCTCCCCCACCTATGTGCCGGCAGCTCCCGATCTGGGCTACGTCCCGCTGGACTCGTTCGATCTGGCTACCGAGGTCGAGAAGATGCAGAGCGAAGTCATCGAGGCTGCATTAGCCGCCGCCGATTTCAGCGATGAGGTCGAGATCCGACGCAGCCTGAAGAAGGGCCGGCCAGCCGACACCCTGATGGCAGCAGCCGCGGGAGCAACGATGCTGGTGGTCGGCAATCGGGGTCGCGGTGGCTTCGCCGGGCTGCGGCTTGGCTCGGTGAGTCAGGCCATCGCACACCACAGCCCATGCCCGCTGGTCATCGTGAGATCGGGCCTCGAAACCGACTGAGCGCTCGTAGCGGGTAACACGATTCGGTGGTGCACCTCACGGGCCATCAAGGCAGTCCAGTCGAATCTCTCCAACGATGTGATGCACATCACACCGTTTTGCGCGAGAGTGTCTACGACACGCCCACGACCCATGAAGGGGGATCTGCATGAGCAGCACCGAGGAGGAGGTTGACGGCAAGCCCGTCGATGAGATCGCAAAGATCGCCGGACCGGTTGGAGGCCTCTGGGTGGCCTGGAATGAATACGGCATCTCCGGAGCGAGTTTCGCGAATACCACCACCTTCGCCCGGTTCCGCGAAGAGCACCACGACCGTACCGGCCGCGGAGCTGCACGTGCAGATGCCATGCCGGACGATCTATTCGACCTGATCGAGCACTCCTTCAACACCGGTGACCGCAGCAGTCTGGACTTTGACCTGCGGGGAGCCACCCCGTTCCAACAGTCGGTCTGGAACGCCTGCTTGGCCATCCCTGCGGGCACAACCCGTACATACGCCGACCTGGCCAAGGCAGTCCACCGACCCAACGCCGTACGTGCCGTGGGAACCGCTCTGGGGTCTAACCCCATCCCGGTACTCATCCCCTGTCACCGCGTGCTTCGTACCGACGGCAGCCTTGGAGGCTACGCCTATGGCCTGCCTATCAAGGAACTCCTGCTGGAGCGCGAGGCGGTCCGGGCCGCCGCCTAACCCTTTCCACCTGGGCGACCCTACGGCCGCCCGATCATGTAGCCGTCAGCCGCGTAGTCCAGACTCCGACGGTTCGCGCCTCAACGGGCGACGCTTCACCGGGAGGACCCCATGACCCAGTTCGATCCTGCCGAAGGCAATATCACCACCGAGGTTCGTGGCCGGATTCTGCTCATCGGGTTGGACCGGCCGGCCAAGATGAACGGCTACACGCCTCAGATGGCCCGCCAACTCGTCGAGGCCTTTGAGCACCTTGACACCGAGGATGACCTCTGGTGCGGTGTGCTGTTCGGCCATGGAGCCCACTTCACCGCCGGCCTGGACCTACCAAAGTTCCACTCCGGGATGAAGGAGGGTCGACGGTCCACGAGTGGTCGGATCGATCCGATGTCTCTGGGTCGTCGGTGCCGTAAGCCAATCGTGACCGCCGTGCAGGGCGTGACTTTTACCCTCGGTATCGAGATGATGCTGGCCGGCGACATCGTCGTGGCCGCCGACGACTGCCGCTTCTCCCAGCTCGAGCCGATGCGCGGCATCCACGCAGCAGGTGGCGCCACCATGCGATTCGTAGATCGGGGCGGCTGGGGCAACGCCATGTACCACCTGCTGACCTCCGACGAATTCGACGCCACCGAAGCTCACAGGATTGGGTTGGTTCAGGAGGTGGTCCCCGCCGGCACCCAGTTGGAGCGGGCTATCGAGATCGCCGAGGTGATCTGCACTAACGCCCCTCTGGCCGTTCAGGCCACCAAGGCCTCGTCAGCCCGTTACATCCGCGAGGGCGAAGAGGCCTGCATCGAGGCCCTCGGCTCCACCCAGGCAGAACTGGCAGCCACCGAGGACGCCGCCGAGGGTGTGGCTGCCTTCCGGGAACGACGGCCGGGGAGCTTCATCGGCCGCTGAAGCAGCGGCCGCCTACGGCCAGGGAACCTCACCCAGTGCGTCTTTGAGCTCGTACTTGAGGATTTTCATGGTGGCGTTACGTGGCAACGGCCCGTCGTGGACCACCAACTGTTCAGGCACCTTCTGGCGCATTAGACCGGCCCGATCGCACGACTCGACGAGTTGATCGATGGTCAGCGGCTCTGCACCTTCGGCGGTCTCAACCACCGCGCAGACCCGCTCACCCCGTTCAACGTCAGGTAGCCCAATGACGGCCACGGCGCCAACCGACGGATGGGCGTAGAGGACGTCCTCTATCTCCTTGGCGGCAATGTTCTCACCTTTGCGGATGATCACGTCCTTGAGTCGTCCGGTCAGCGTGACATGCCCATCGTCGCGCATCACCGCCAAGTCGCCGCTGCAGAATCGGCCCCAGTCGTCAAAGGCCTCAGCGTTCAGGGACGGATCTCGGTAGCCCTTGAAGAGCTGGGGACCCGAAATCCGGACCTCGCCCTCCTCGCCCCGATCGCACTCGGTGCCGTCGGGCCGACAGATGGCTACCTCGGCGGCGTACACCGGATGCCCCTCGGTATGGGCGAGCTGGTCATCGGTGTCAGTCGGCGAACCCTGACAGATCATGGGACTCTCGGTCATGCCGTAGCCGTGGGCCACCGGGATCCCCATCTCGCGCCGCACCTCGAAGAACACCTCGGGCGGCTTGGGAGCCCCCCCACCGGACAGCAGGCGCAGTGTCGGGATGATCGGTTCATCGGGTTGCTGGCGTTGAACTCCGAGGAACATGGTGTAGAAGACCGTGCTTCCGCCGGCCATGGTCACCCCGTGGCGGCGATAGGCGTTGATCACCTCTCCGAGATCGAACTTCTCGATCAGCACGGCCGGGAAGCCGCTGGCCAGCAGGCAGACCAGGTAGTCCGGACCACCGATGTGGGCGTACGGGAAGGCAATCGACCCAACGTCGGTGGGTTGCATGTCCAGTGCTCGGGCGAGGCCCACCCCTCCGGCCATGAGACTAGCGTCGGTGTGCAGCACGCCCTTTGGGTCCGAGGTGGTGCCAGAGGTGTAGTAGATCCATCGGACGAGCGAATCGGTGTTCGGCCCGTCAGGTGATGCTCCCGGGACAGGAGGGAGGTCTCCGAGATCAGCCTCGGGGAGTGTGTCGTAGACGTCCAGCAAGGTGGGCGGCTGGTCCAAGTCGGCGGTGACCCGCTCAGCCATGGCGCGGTAGTCGAAGCCGTTCCACTCCCCCGGCGTGATGACCACCTCGGCTGCGGTCTGGCGTACACAGAAACCGACCTCGCGGTCTCGGTAGATGTGGATGATCGGGTTCTGGACTGCCCCGAGCCGCGACAGGGCCAGCGATGCCACGACGGTCTCGACGCGGGTCGGCAGTACCCAGGTCACCGGCGTACCCTCGACAACGCCCATGGCCGCAAATCCGGCGGCTACCCGCTCAGCCCACGCCTTTGCCTCAGCAAATGTCACTGTGCGCTCAGGCCCGCCGGCTCCCCCCGGGTCGATGAGAAAAGCCCGGTCCGGGCTGTCGACAACCCGCCGTTCGACCAGTTCCCAGAAGGTCCCGGCGTCGTAGATCGGTTCGCTCATAGTGTCGTGGGCCTCCAAGAACGCGTCATCTGCGGTTCCAGAGGATCGCGCACCGTCGGGGGCGCCGTCATGCTCGGACAGCCCGACATCGCCACGTTGGCCGGCAACCTCTACTCGTACACTGGCCACCAACCCGGGATGTGGCGCAGCCTGGCAGCGCACCTGCTTTGGGAGCAGGGGGTCGGGAGTTCAAATCTCCCCATCCCGACATGGAGTTCGTTTGGTGACCTGCGGAAACGCAGGTCACCTGCGTTTTTGGCCTGATTGTCGTGCTGTTCTGGAAGGCATATCTGAAGCTTGGGAAAAGAGCAATGCCCGCCTCAGACGTCGAGCCAAGGAATAGGGATAAGCCCAGCGCTTCGGTTTAGTCCCTGCGCGTATCTACACGTGGGGGCTCCCAAGTCGCCCCCCGCCCACCTCAGAGCAGGGGGTGACAGACTCAGACCGTGAGGAAGTACGCGGTTGTCCTGACGTTCTCGTTGGCCGTCTCGGGGTGTGGCGGTAGTTCAGACACCGCCACACCAGTTACGACGGTTGCCCCTGTAGCAACTCAAGCGCCGGCCACCACGGCGGCACCGACCACTACTGTGGCGCCGACCTCAACCGTCGCCTCGTCGACGACTGCAGCACCGACGACCACGGCCGCACTGACCACCACCGTCGCACCAACGACGACAGCGACACCGACCACCACCGTCACACCAACAACGACAGCGACACCGACCACCACCGTCGTACCCACCATCAGCGTTGGCACAACAACTACGACTGGGCTTACTCCATTGGAATGGCCCGATGACGTTGGGGCGAGTCGCTTTGGGCATCTCAGCGCTGGTAGGGGCGCGGGTCCTGGAGGCTGGCGTAGGCCGCACCCAGGCGTGTTCTCGTGGGGCCTCATTGAGACGGACCCAGGGAACTACAACTGGCGAAACACAGACAAGATGGTTCGTGTCATGCAACAGGACAGGGTTGCTGTCCTTACGACTCTCTGGCCGTTTGCCGACTGGGACCAAGAGACTTGCCACGGCGATCAGCCGAAGGCCAAGCCCACCTTCCCTGAACTCGGTGACTCTCTCTATGCACCGTGCGACATTGGGGCTTACACGGCCTGGTTGGAAGCCACAGTTGAGCGTTATGACGGCGACGGTGTCAACGACATGCCAGGACTCGAGTACCCGATGCGCCATTGGGAGGTCGCCAATGAGCCTGAAATGCGAAAGCCTGGACTTACATTCTTCCAGGAAGACTCTGCGGCCTATCTCGAACTTCTCCGCGAGTCCTACAAGGCAATAAAAGCCGCTGACCCCTTGTCGGTGGTGCTGCTTGGCGGGCAGGCAGGCATGTTCGACTCCATGGTGGAATATTGGGAACCCGTTCTCCAAGAAGCCCACGAGTTCTTCGACGTGGGCAATATTCATTCCATTAGGAGTAGCAACACCTTCTTCTCCGCCGAATACCGAGCCTTCCTAGATCGGCACGGACACCAAGAGAAACCTTTCTGGGTCACCGAAGCACTGATTGGCGAAAGCTCTCTTCAAGGTGGTTCAGAGGAGGAACTAGCCCAGATCGCATTTACAGGCTCGGTGGTCTCGTTCGTTAACGGTGCCGAAGTGGTAATCATCGCTGGGGCCGTTTACGACCGCCCGAAAATACCCCAGAAGGTTAGTGAAACTTGGGAGGTCGTCATTTCGACAATCGGAATTTTCGAATCAGTCACAGGACTTGCAGAGAACTCAAGCCGGTTCGACATGCCAGACGGAGCAACGGTTTACGCAATCTGGGATGGCGCTGGGTTACCTGCTGATGTGACAGGAACTGTCTTGACTCGGCTCTACGACGGGTCAGAAGCAACTCTCGATGCTTCGCTCGTCGCAGCAGAGGTCCCGACATTTGTCCTTATCAATTGAGGCAACAAGGCTTGAGGTTTCAGTAGCGCGTATCTATACGTGGGGGCTCCGATGTCGGCCCCGCCCCCCCAAGGGAGGGGGTCAGGCAAGCACCTTCCGAAATATTGTGCGTAACAGACGGCAGAGACCAGCGAACAACGTTGTGAGTGCCATCAACCCGATGACCATTCCCATGGCAGCGAGGCTGACCAAGGCGATGAGGATCAGTAGCCCTGCGAACATGTCACCCAGCTGCTTTCATCAGCAGGCGACAAAGCGCAGAGACTGGGCGTTGAGATCCACGGCCTGGCTTTCGTAGGAGGCGTCGAGCCACGACCTGGCATGGCTGTGGGTTCCTTCACGCTCGTTTGCCCACCATGCCTGGTAGCGGCGTGCCGAAGCGGGTAGAGCGAAGCCGAGGATGCGTTCGATCTCGGAGAAGCTCAGGGATACGACCGTTTCCGGGCTGTTGGCCAGGTGGTCGTAGAGGGGGTCGTACTTGGAGCGGGGCCTCGCTCCCGCTTCTCGTTGGCCTGTCTGCGGCCCTTGCGGCGTGTAGTCGTCTGCCAGCCAGCGGATGAACCGTTCGGGGTGTTGGACGTAGGTGTTGATCGAGCTGCGTCGGAGGCCCTTGTCCCGCAGTTCCTGTTCGTAGATGTCGAGCGATTCGTTTAGTTCGCTGATGGTCCAGGTCCGTTCGGTGTTCATTGGGTTATCTTCCTCCGCTACATGTCCAAGTACTCAATACGGTACATGTTTGCCAGAGTAGATGCAACCCTGACCGCCTGCGCGTATCTACATCTAGAGCTCCTGGCGCCGCCCCCCCTCGGGTTGGGGGCTCACCCTGATCTGAGAACAGCGTCTAACCCGACGGCGTGCGGCACCGTGGGACGCACTGCCCGCACGTAATGCCTCCTAGTGGTAGCCACACTCGAATGCCCCAACAGGTCCGCCACACACTCCAAATGGACACCCGCATCGACCAGCAAACTCCCCGCCGTACGACGCAGGTCATACAGGGTCAGAACGGGTAGATCGGCGTCCTCGCAGAGGCCTCTCAGGGCTCTTCTCAAATTGCGGTGACCGTGTGGGGTGCCTGCACCCGTGTGGAACACCAGGTCGCGCCACAGACCCTCAGGGCGGGTCTCACAGCTCTCTGAATGTGCCCTCAGGGCATCAGAAACAAAGGCTGGCATGTCCAACGAACGGGCACTCTGCGCCGTCTTCGGCGCACCCAAATACACCCCATCCGAACCCCGTCGCAGGTAGTGGCGGACGTGCAGTACCCCAGGATCCGAGTCCAGGTCCACGCACGGCCATGTCAATGCCATGGCCTCGCCTGGGCGTAAGCCGACGCCGAGCATCACCGCCCACAGCGCATGCAACCTGTCGCCTGCAGACACTTCCAACAGGCGTTGGGCCTGCAAGGCAGTCAGTGCGACGCCTGGCTTGTGGTCCAACTGGGCGGGGCTGGTGGACAGCTGTGCGGGGTTCCAGGTGAGCAGGCGGTTGCGTTGCGCCCACCTGTACGCCTGGTCGAGCACGTTGCGTTGCATCACCACATACCGCCCTGACAGTCGCTCCGACTGGCAGGCCAGGAACCGCTCCAACTCATCGACACTGACGTCAACCGCACGCCGTGTACCCAGCCCTGTTCTGAGGTGGCGTACACACAGTTCGTACAACTCGACGGTGGACACCGCCAACTGTCCTGCGTCTGCCTTGCGTCGAACCCAGTCCTGCCAGCCATCCAACAGGTCAGCCACCGTCACATCAGCCGAC
>JASLKB010000046.1:0-5725 GCA_030747775.1 Acidimicrobiales bacterium
CGGGCATCCACCCCTGTATTACGTGCTGTTGGGGGTGTGGTCTGACTTGTTCGGTACCACCGATGCCATCCTGAGGGCCTTCTCGGGTTTGTTGGGCGTCCTCTCGGTGCCGTTGGGGTGGTTGGTAGCTCGACGGCACCTGGATCGGCGCGGATCGGTCATGGTGGTGGCTGTCTTGGCGTCCAGCCCGTTTGCGGTGCGGTACGCCACCGAGGTTCGGATGTACGCCCTTTTGTTGGTGCTGCTTCTCGTGCTGCATCTAGTGGTGGTGCAGGCTTGGGAGCGACCGTCGACTGGTCGTGCGGGAGTAGTGGCCGTCGTGGTGGCCGCCATGCTCCTGACCCACTATTGGTCGTTGTTTGCGGTGGCAGTCCTGGGAATCGGGTCGCTGGCCGCCCGGCGTGTTGACCGACGCCGCGGGAATCACCTTGTCGCGGGCGTGGCCGCCGGCTGTCTGGCCTTCGTCCCATGGATTCCGGTCCTGATCGACCAGATGGCCCACACCGGGACCCCGTGGTCGCCGGCGCCCCGTCCTACGGTGGTGGCCGCCCTCATACTGGAGGCTTACGGCGGGGGGAGGGGGGCTGAGGCACTACTGGTCGTGGTTGCCTTCAGCGTGTTACTGGTTCTGGGTTTGGGAAGTCGTGAGGGTCCCACCGGATCGATGCTGGGTCTGACGAACCTGTCCTGGCTGAAAGTGGTCGTTGTTGCCGGTGCGGGCACCATGGCTCTGGGAGCGGTGGTGAGCCTGGCCACCGACACAGCGTTCCAGGGCCGATACGGAGTGTTTGCCTTTGTTCCACTGCTCCTGGGCTGTGCGGTCGGGCTACAGCGGATGACTCCACGCGCGTCGGTGGTGGCCCTAGCCCTACTGGTCTTGCTGTCGGGGGTGTCGGTAGCACGTGAGTTGTCCCGGGACCGGACCCAGATCGGAGAGATCGCTGATGTCGTCAGGGCAGAAGGGTCCACGGGGGATCTCGTGGTTTTCTGTCCGGACCAGTTGGCGCCCGCTGGAAGCCGACTGCTTGCTGATGACTTCATCACTCGGTCCTACCCAGCCCTTGATGACGGCCGACGGGTCGACTGGGTGGACTATGCGCAGCGAAATGCCGATGTCGACGTTGATGCGGTAGCTGATGCCATTGCCTCAGAGGCCGTAGGTTCCGACAACGTCTGGTTGGCATGGATGGATGGGTACCTGACCTTCGAGGGACAATGTCCCCGGCTTCGGTTGGCTCTTGCCGAGCGGTTGGGTCGTCCGGTCAAGGCGGTTCATGCAGACGCTGACGCATTCGACGACGCGGCCAACCTCTCAAGGTTCCCGGGGGGATCGTGACCCGACAGGGGATCAGGGACGCCTTGGTGGTAGTCCTCCCGGCGTGGGTGACTGCCCGGCTCCTAGTGGGGGCGGGCTGGTTGGCGGCCGAGCTGCTGGTCGACGGAGATGAGCCGTATGCGCTCGGTCGGGGGCTATTGGCTTGGGACGGGGACTGGTACCGGTCCCTCATGGTCCATGGCTACGAGGGGATGCCGTTGGAGAGTGTCCGCTTCTTTCCGGGCTACGTGTTCCTCTCGAGGGCGATCGATGGCGTCTTGCCGGGAGGTCAGACGACGGCATTGCTGGTGGTGGCCAACCTGGGAACGCTGGTGGCCATGGTCTTGTTGTACCGGTTGGTCCTCGTGGAGTCATCGAGCGTCGGTGTGGCTAGACGGGCGGTCTGGGCCCTGGCGCTGTTCCCGCCCGCTTTCGTTTTGGTGTGGGCATACGCCGAGGGGCCGTTTCTGGCGATGGTGGTCGGGTGTCTTCTGCTGCTCCGGCGGGAACGCTGGTGGGAGGCGGCCCTCCTAGCCGCCGGGGCCGCGCTCGTACGGCCGACCGGGGCGCTCCTGGTGGTACCGGCTCTCTGTGCCGTGGCTCGACCTTCGGCTACCGCCCGCGGAATGGTTGGCAGAGGAGCTGTCGTGGTGGCCGGCCCGCTCGCCGCGGGGGGGTATGTGCTCTGGGCGTCGGTTCGCTTCGATGAGCCCTTTGCCCCGTTGACCGTGCAGCGCAGACTACGTGGTGATCCCGTGGATCCGGTTCGGCGACTGTGGGAGGGGTTGGGTGAGTTGTTTGGGCCTGATGCGCTGGGCGACGGGCTGCACATCGTGGCGTTGGCTGTCCTAGTAGTGGTACTCGTGGTGCTGGCCAGGTCATGGCCGCTTCGCTACGGGGCCTTTGCTGGGGCTTGCCTGGTGGTGGCCCTGGCCGCCGACAACCTCAATAGCCTGGAGCGTTACAGCCTCAACGGAGTACCCATCGTCCTGGGTGTGGCCACTATGGCAGGTCATCGGCGCCTGGGTGGATTGGTGCCCCTCGCCTCGGGGTTGGCACTGGTGGCGTTGTCGGCAGCTGCGTGGTCCGGCTCCTACGTGCCCTGAAAACGCGGAAACGGCCCCGAGTAGCCTTCCGGCGAACCGGTCAACTTCTCGGAGCCGCTCCGACGTCCCGCTACCAGATGTCCGGAACCGGCGGGTGCCTCGCCCGGTTGGTCCGACTCGTCGCCCGAAGGCTCCTCGTCGCACCGCCCGACCTCGACTCCCTATGCCGGTGGCCGAACCGCTGGTTCCGTCCCCGGAGGGTCGGGCCAGCGTGGTTGCGGTCCTCCCCGAACACGCCTTGGGGGCTTCCCCAGGGTCCCGTTCCTCCTTCCGGCACCTGAGCCTGAGCTCCTGTGCCCTCTGGTGGATCGGTGCCATCCGGTTCCGTAATCCCTTCGCCGTGTTCGGCGTGAGGGCATCATGGCCTCGGATGACACGGCGGTCAACCTGAATTGTGGTTTTCCCCCATAGTTCCGATGATTTCCCCAGATGAACCGGGGGACATCCACAACTTCATCCACAGAATGGTGACCGGGCCGGCCGATTAGGGGTTCAGGTGACCAGTCCGGCTCCGGCCAAGAGGGCTCCCAGGGCGGTGAGGAAGCCGATCCCGCCACTGGCGCCTCGCAGGGCCGGTGATCGCGTAGTCGTGTGCACTGCGGCGGCGGCTCCCGACGTCCCGACGAGGAAGAGCTTGACGAGCATGGTGGCGAGGTAGCCGTCGGACTGGTTGGAGAGACCCACCTCGGCGAGGCCCCAGACGCCGGTCGTGACCGCCAGAGCGAAGCAGGGCCACGCCACCTTTCCGAAGCGAACGGCTGCTATCCGCGGGACATCGGGTCCGAGGTTCCGGAGGACCCCCAGCAGGCCGAGCATCAGGATCTGCCCACCGATCCAGCCGGCCACCCCGAGTAGGTGTAGGAAGGTCCGGACTGCATCAAGGGTCAAGGCGGCAAAGGACGGGACGGCCGTCATGAGTGAGAGGTGGGTGCTCATAGGCAGAGTCTGCCGTCGACTGGTCTGATCAGGCGGGCCATTGGTCCCGTTCAAGGAGGACGGAACGTAATGCTGACGGACGGTCGGTCATGAGGCCGTCGACCCCGAGGTCCAAAAGCCGGTGCATCTCGTTGGGTTCGTCGATAGTCCATACGTGGACCTGGAGGCCGTGCTGGTGGGCATGGTCCACGAAACGTCGATCGACTACCGGGATGCCTGACTGGCGAACGGGGACCTGGAGGCAGTTGATGCCAGTAGGTGGGGTTGCCAGCCCGAGGCTGGCAAGACGGAAGCGGACGGTGTCTAGTGGTCCGGCCGAGGTACAGAGGCCTGGTCCGAGAAGTCGACGGCACCGTGTCAGGCGCCGGCCGGAAAACGAGCCGATGCAGATCCGGTCCAGGGCCTCGTGGCGTTGGATGGTCGCCACTAGGGGGTCTACGACCCGATCGTCTTTGGGGTCGATGTTGATACAGGTTTCGGGGAAGGCCTCGAAGAGTTCGTCCAGCGTGGGGATGTGCTCGACGCCGCTGATCCGTGCTTGGGCTACCTCGGCGGCCGTGCATTCCGAGATGAGACCGGACCGGTCAGTTACTCGGTCCAGCGAGTCATCATGGAAGGCCAGTACGACGCCGTCAGCAGTGAGGTGGACGTCGGTCTCCAGGTAGCGGTAGCCAAGGGAGACAGCGTGGGCGAAGGCGGCCAGGCTGTTCTCCGGATACTCCTCGGCGCCTCCCCGGTGGGCGAAGGCCAGTGGCCCGGGGTGGTTCAGGTAGGGGTGGAATCGGACAGCCTGCATGAATCTCAGGGTAGGTGACCATGGCGTGTCGGTAGCCTGATGGGATGGCCCGTAGGACCAAGATCATCGCCACCATTGGACCCGCGTCGGACAGCGAGGAGACCCTCCGCGACCTGATCGGTGCTGGAATGGACGTGGCTCGACTCGGTCTGGCCCACAACACGATTGACGAGGCAGCCGAGCGGATGGCAAGGATCCGTCGCATAGCCGCGTTGGAGGGTCGCTACGTCGGGATTCTCGTAGACCTTCCCGGTCCCAAGGTGCGCGCCGCGTCGTTCGGTGAGGAGGCGGTCACCATCGCTGAAGATTCACGGGTGTCCCTGCGCGTCGGGGACCAGGTCAGCACGGCAAGCGACATTGAGATTGACTACGGGGGCTTCCTGGCCGACGTGGAGACCGGCGACCGACTGAGCATGGGCGACGGCCGGGTGGTCCTGGAGGTGCAAGCGCTTGATGGCGACCGGATCTCCGCACGAGTTGCCCACGGAGGCATTCTGACCGGGAGCCCCGGGTTGCACATTCCCTCGGATCGCCTGTCGATGCGGGCTCCCACCGACGAGGACCTGGTCGCAGTGGAGCACTTTGTGGAGCTCGGGGCGGACATGATCGCCGTCTCCTTCGTCCGATCGGCTGAGGACTTGGCCAAGGTGCCGGTGGAACCCCACCCGGCCGGTCCGATCGTGGTGGCCAAGATCGAGACACGTGCCGCCATTCAGAACTTGGCGGCCATCATCGAGGCCTCCGGAGCGGTAATGGTGGCCCGCGGCGATCTAGGGAGTGAGTGCAGCATCGAGGAACTCCCGATCCTCCAGAAGGAGATCATTCGTCAGTGCATTGCCCTCGGCCGACCAGCCATCACGGCGACACAGATGCTGGAGACCATGGTTGCAAATCCGGAACCCACGCGTGCTGAGGCCTCTGACGTGGCCAACGCCGTCTGGGACGGATCGAGCGCGGTGATGCTCTCCGGGGAGACTGCTGTTGGTGTGGATCCGGTAAACGTGGTGGCCACCATGTCACGCATCGCCGAGCGGGCTGACGAGGCGTTTGATCACCGGAGCTGGACGTCGGAGCTATCTGATCTTCGGATGACCGATACCGAGGACCCGGACACGTCGATCACCGATGCCATGACGCAGGCCACAGCGCGTGCCGTCGATGAGTTGGGGATCGGCACGATCCTCTGCGTTTCGGGGAGTGGTTTCACTGTCCGATCGATGGCCAGGTTCCGACCGGCGGCCCACATCGTGGGCCTGAGCGCCGACGAACGCACGGTTCGGCAGTTGACGTTGAGTTGGGGGACTGAGCCGATCCACCTGCCAGAACAGGGCGACCTGGACGATCGGGTCTCCGCAGCGCTCGAAGTAGCCCGGAACCGCGGTGCGGTACAGGCTGGGGAGTTAGTGGGCGTCTTAGCGGGCACCGACGCCCGGTCCCGTTCCACCAACGCCTTGCGGATCGAGCGGGTTCCCGAGACCTGATCCGAGCGCCAGTGACTCCCCGGTGGCCTGTCAGCAGTTCGGGTTCAGGTCAGCGGGAATCTGGACGACTTGTCCAAACAGGCTGCACGAG
>JASLKB010000046.1:5735-14365 GCA_030747775.1 Acidimicrobiales bacterium
GCACAGTCGGCTAAGGAGACCCGTTGGCTCCAAAGACCTGCGGCCAAGGCGGCCAGTAATACGATGACGAGGCTTCGGACCACGAGTCGGCGGATAATCCGGGCAGCAAGAATTAGGAGCACGAGGATGGCCACGATGGCCACCACAACAGCCGCCCGCAGAAACGACGGATCGATCCACGCTGGGAGTTCCATGACCTCGGGCATCCGGTCGGCCACGGAATCAAGGTGTTCGGCTAGCCGGTCCGACAGCGATTCCGTGGGCAAGGTCAGGGTCGCCAGGGAGGCGACATAGGTGGTACCCATGGTCATCGGGCGAGGGTAGCCACGCGGACCACGAAGGTCAGGGCACCTAGCGGGGGTGGCGCTACCCTCGGCAGGGTGACGGATCCCTCCACTGACACTCACCCCGTGACACTGACCGGTTCAGGTCCACCGGAGACGGTGCTGGGCCCGGAGGCCTCGGCGGCAGATAAAGCGTTGGTCGACGCACTCTCCCAACCGGCCAACGACGATCGGAGGGATGCGGTGTCGGCTGTCCTTGCCGCCTGGCCCAGGCATCTAGATGGCTGGGCCCGCCTTGGTGATCTCGGGCGCGACCCAATGGAGTCCTATGCCGCCTATCGGGTTGGCTATCACCGTGGCTTGGATCGTCTCCGACAGAGCGGCTGGCGGGGATCGGGATACGTCCGCTGGCGGCATCCGACTAATCGAGGATTCCTTCGCTCGCTGGCTGGACTAGCCCGGATGGCCGCTCGAATCGGGGAACAGGACGAGGCGGAACGCTGCGAGTTGTTCTTGTTTCAGCTGGATCCGGGATGGTCGGAGACCCTGCTAGAGGAGTCGATCTGATCCCCGAAGGTCGGCCTCAGGCAGGGTTGCCGGTGGAGGCCCTCTTTTCAGGGGCCGTCCTCACAGGGGGTGCCAGCCGCCGAATGGGGCGGGATAAGGCTCTGTTGCGGATTTCTGGTCGCGCTCAGGCGGTGGTCGTGACAGATGCGATAGTGGCCGCAGGAGCGGATCGGGTAGTGGCCATCGGTGGTAATAGGACGGCTCTAGCCGCGGAGGGACTGACGGTGGTGGACGACAGGTATCCCGGCGAGGGTCCGCTAGGAGGCATCCTGACTGCGCTCGGCCACTTCGAGGATTCGACCCGACCTGTGGTGGTACTGGCTTGCGACTTGCCGGCGGCCGACCCCAGGAACGTGGCAGTGGTCGCAGGCGCGCTGAGAGACCTTGATGGCCCAGCGGTGGCGGTGGCGGTGGTGGGCGGGCGTCGCCAGTGGATGCACGCTTGTTGGACGCCGGCAACGGCCCCGCTCCTGTTGGCGGCGTTTACGGATGGAGAGCGCGCGACATGGCGTGCCGCCGAGGTCTCGGTGGGTAGCGGCCTTCGGATCTTGGAGGTCGACGGTTCAGTGCCCACCGGGTTTTACGACGTCGATCAGCCGGAGGACCTGCCACGGGGGCGTTTGGCCGTCGGAAGTTCTCAGGACTCCGCCGATCTGGGGCTCGGCCAGTAGTGTCGGATGACAGCCCGATTAATCCGGGACGTCCCGTGGAGGGCCCCGCCGAAGTGGACCCAGCCGATCTGGCGGGCGAGGGAGCACCGATGATCGAAGGCCTGCCGGTTCCAGAGGTAGAGGTCAACGATCTCCAGCAAATGCTCGCAGAGGGAGCGACGCTCCTCGACGTTCGGGAGCCCGACGAAGTGGATGAGGTCCGGGTGCCGGGGGGACTCAGGATCCCCCTGAAGTCGCTAGCCGACCGACTGGACCAGATCCCATCGTCGGGCACTCTCTATGTGATCTGCGCGGTGGGTGGCCGGAGCCAGGTTGCCGCAGAGTTCCTTCGGGACCATGGAATCGATGCGGTGAACGTCACCGGTGGGACCAACGCCTGGGTGGCCGCTGACTTTCCGACCGAATCAGGTCCGGTTGCCGGAGCGGACTCCTGAGCGGGATCGCGTCGGTGGACTTCCGATTGGTCACCGACCAGGCGGAGTTCGAGGCGCTACTCGACGTCCTGATCACCGAAAAGCGGATCGCCGTGGACACTGAGTTCCACCGGGAGAAGACCTATTTCCCGAAGGTGGCCATGGTTCAGGTCGCATGGGCAGACGGGTTGGTGCTGATCGATCCCCTTGAGGTCGACTTGCGGCCCATGGCTCGACTGCTTGAATCCGAGGTACTGGTAGTGATGCACGCCGCAGGTCAGGATTTGGAGGTCTTCGACCGAGCGTGTGGGACCGTACCGGTGAACCTCTTTGATACCCAGTTGGCCGCCGGATTTATCGGCTTGTCC
The DNA here is from genome assembly GCA_030747775.1 of Acidimicrobiales bacterium. Lineage (GTDB taxonomy): Bacteria > Actinomycetota > Acidimicrobiia > Acidimicrobiales > MedAcidi-G1 > UBA9410. Next base: position 8,039 of record JASLKB010000046.1, read on the forward strand.
TCTCCGTCACTGGCCTCGCTGCATGAGCGAGAGCTGGGCCTGCGCCTTCCCAAGGGAGACCGCTTGACCGACTGGTTGGCTCGCCCTCTGACCGACTCGCAGTTGGACTATGCAGCGTCCGATGTGGCGTACCTGCTCGAGATCCACGATCGGCTGGTTCGCCGCCTGACGGACGACGGCCGGCTGGCGTGGGCCGAGCAGGAGTTCGTCGAGATGCTGACTCGAGAGCGGGGAAGGCGTCGGCCAGAGGACGCTTGGATGCGAATCAAGGAGGCCCGACAGCTGCGTGGTCGCTCCCGGGACGTTGTCCGCTCGGTCGCGGCATGGCGGGAGCGACATGCTGCCGATGTAGACCAGCCGGTACGACACGTGGTTCCCGATCTCGGTGTGGTGGCGGTGGCCCAGCGGGCGCCGCGGACCGTCGACGAATTACGAAAGGTGCGGGGACTGGACGGACGGCATTACAAGGGAGGAGTGGCCGAGGGCTTGCTGAGTGCGGTGGCAACGGCCGACGACCTTCCGCCACTGGAAGTCGAGGCATCTCGTCGCGATAGCAGTAATGATGTCCGAGCTGCGGTGACTCTCGTTTCGGCTTGGGTGGCTCAACTATCACGGGATGTCGACCTAGATCCGATGCTGGTCGGCACACGGAGCGATATCGAGGACCTCGTCAGGGGCGTAGCTGATGCCAAGATGACTACTGGGTGGCGTCACCAGGTTGTGGGTGGCCCGGTGGACGACCTGCTGAGTGGTCGGGCTGCACTGGCCTTCGACGGTTCTGGCGGCCTGCTGTTGGAACCGCGTCACGCCTGAAGGCGGACAGACTTGCGCCCCTCCCCGTGGAAGTGGGTGGTCCTCGGTAGGATGGCCGACCAGTCGGTCCGCCGTGGAGGGCATCTCCATTGGCCCCGACCGGGTAGGAAAAGAGACGAGATACACCGATGACCGATCGGGAGGTTGCCCGGTGAAGAAGGGTCGACATCGCCGTTATGAGGAAGCGCGGGCGTTGAAGCAGAACCAGGATCTTGACCTGGACTCCATCTTCGAGAGCCTTGACGTAAGCGAGCGAGACGAGAGCGAGGGATCCCCGGCGTTCGACGCCTGGGCTGATGAGTACGAGGACGAGGCCGAGGAGGCGCTCGAGGAGAGGGCCGAGCCGGCCTGATTCGGATGTCCTCGGCGGGGCCGGTTAACCGCCGGTCTCGTCCAAGATCTCGTCCAGTTTGAGGATGTCGTCGGCTGACAGCATGCCGATGAATGCACCGTCAATATCGGTGACGGCGAGGATGTCTACGTCGGCCTGTTCCATGGCGACTATGGCGTCTCGTAGGGACCAGTTCGGTCGTGCCGCAGGTAGGTCGGCGTTCAACAGATCGCCTACGGCGGTGTCGTCCCACGCCGAGCGTTCGATTGCAGACACCTCGTTGAGGCTGATCATTCCTCGGTAATCGGTGCCTTCCACTACCGCCACCGATCGTTCGCGTCTGCCGAGGACGTGGAGGTACATGAACTCGGCGACCGTGGCGTCGGGTGGCACGGTGAGTACGTCGGTGTCCAGGGCCGAAGTCACGGGCAAGGTGAATCGTCGCTCGAGGTGGCCCAGTCGGACGGAGTGCTGGTGCTCGGCAACCGACGACTTTCCGGCCACCAACTGGCTGACCGCCGCGGCGACCAGTGCGGGAACGACGAAGGAGCCCCCTGTGGACTCGGCCACGAACATCACCGCCGAGATGGGCGCGCGATAGCCGGCGCCCAGGAAGGCGGCTAGGCCAAGAGTCGGGTACAGGCCTGGGCGATCGGCCTCAAGCATGGTGCCCGTGAACTGCCCAATGATGACACCTTGAACTGCGAGGGGAATGAACAGTCCACCCACCCCGCCGGCAGCCAGGGTCACGATGGTCGCGGCGATCCGTAGGCCGAAGAGCATGGCGATGAGTCCTAGGCCCTGTCCGGGTCTAACTACCCACTCCATGGCCCTGAAACCGGGTCCGATAGTGAGGGGGGCATCGAAGGTCAGGTCGGAAACCAGGGCCAGTCCAGCCAGGGCAAACCCACCCATGAGGACCCGTGGGACGAAAGCTGGGGTCTTGGACTGGGTCTTGGCCCATCGGACCAGCCAGGCCATGAAGCGACCGCCGAGACCGGCGAAGATCCCCAGAATGAGGGCACCGAACACGTCTCCCACTTCGACAGCGGTGAAGAGTGTTGCCAGGTCGGCGGAATCGAACCACACCACGTCGGTGTCAGACTTGATGGCCAATTGCTTCACGTTCAGGCCAATTCGATTTTGGGGATCGTTCAGAAACGGGATGACTGCCTCGTGGCCGATGAGGTTGATGTAGGTGACGTAGCTGGTGGCTGAGGCCAAAAGGGATGGGAGGAGGGCTCGTCGGTTTACGTCATCCCGGTAGGGGGCTTCTAGAGCGAACAGGACGCCAGTAGCCGGGGCCTTAAAAACTGCAGCCACGCCGGCCGCAGCACCGGCGGTCAGGAGGATCTTGACGTCCTCCCGGCGTAGCCAACGGCGGAAGCGGTCTCGAATACCGAGACCAATCGTAGAGCCGGCGTAGATCGACGGCCCCTCAAGGCCCAGGGCCCCACCCATCCCGATGGTCGTGATTCCGGCCAATAGCTTGATTGGGAGATCCCGCAGGGGAAGCCTTGGGGTGCGGTCATGGAACGCCTTGTTGAATTCGTCGGACGTACCGGCCCCAAGTCGGTGGCCCGGATAACGGAGGATCAATGCTGCCAACAGGAGTCCGACTCCCGGTGCGATAGCGATCTGCCACAGTGGTCGATGGAGGATTCGATCCAGGATGAGGTCGGCAGATATGTACTCGAACCCGGCGATGAGGACGGCTACTACTGCACCGGTGAGAACTGAGAGGGCGAGAACCGGGGTGTCGCCACGGGTGGCGATGCTGCGGAGCCGTCTCACGGCGTTCTTCCTACACCCTCGGACCCGGTGATCCTCGGACGGGTGAAAGTCTTAGGGGGCTGAGCGGTTTCAGGGCGGTCTAGGGAGAGTTTGACCCATCGGGCAGACTGCGTGGATGCCGTCCTCTTTCGTCAGTGGTCTCGTCGGCCGTATTCGGGGCCACGACGCACTGGAGCGGGAGTTGGTGGCGGTAGTTGGTCGGGGGCGGGTGGAGAGCGGCGCGGGAGCCTTGAAGCTCTACAGCCGTGACGGTTCGGTGACTAGGGGGGGACACCCCGGGATCGTCTGCTTCCCGGAGACCACGGCGGAAGTGTCGGCGTGTGTGAGCACTGCGGCTCGCCACGGCCGACCGTTCGTGCCCCGGGGAGCGGGTACGGGTCTGGCTGGCGGGGCGGTGCCCTGTGAGGAGCCGGTCATGGTCGTGACCACCCGAATGGACGACATTTACGAGGTGGACGTGGAGCGTCGTCTGGCATGGGTCGGGCCCGGCGTAGTGAACCTCGATCTCTCGCGCCACCTAGAGGGAACAGGGTTGCACTTCGCTCCCGACCCATCTAGTCAGCAGGCCTGCACCATCGGTGGCAACGTGGCTAGCAATTCCGGAGGGCCACACTGTCTTCTGTATGGCGTGACAAGCGCGCACGTGCTGGCCGTGGAGGTGGTGCTTCCGGATGGCGAAGTTGTGGTCATCGGCGCCGAGGAGGGGCGTGCGCCTGGCTATGACCTACGTGGCGCCTTCGTAGGGGGTGAGGGAACTCTCGGTATCGCTACGAAGATCTGTGTGCGGCTCACCGAGGATCCGCCAGAGGTGGCGACCCTGTTATTGGACTTCGAGAGCGTTCAGGGCGCTGCCGACACGGTCAGTGCGGTGATCGCTGCCGGCATTGTTCCCGCCGCTCTGGAGATCATGGACCAGCGGGTCGTGGAGGCGGTCGAACCTTTCGTCGAGGCCGGCTATCCGATGGACGCAGCGGCTGTACTGATCGTGGAGTTGGATGGGATGACTGCCGGGGTGGCTGCGGCCGTTGCTCGGATTCAGGACATCGGGACGGCTAATGGGGCACGGACCGTCCGGGTCGCTGCGACCGAGGACGAGCGGGCACGGATATGGAAGGGCCGCAAGAGCGCTTTTGGGGCCATTGCCGTGATCAAGCCCGACTATTACCTGAATGACACGGTCATTCCTCGAACCCGCCTGGCCGAGGTATTGACCCGCGTGTACGAGGTGGTCGAAGAGCGGGACCTGATCGTGATGAACGTGTTCCACGCCGGGGACGGAAATTTGCACCCTCTGATCGTCTTTGATGCTCGTGAACCCGGGGTCATGGAGCGGGTACTGGAGGCCGGGGAGGAGATTGTGCGGATTTCCGTCGAGGCTGGTGGAGTTCTGTCCGGCGAACATGGCATCGGCCTCGAGAAGAAACGGTTCATGCCGTTGCAGTTCAGTCCGGCCGATCTGGAGGCCCAAGACCGGCTGCGTCGAGCATTCGACGTAAACGGGTTGGCTAATCCTGCCAAGGTGCTGCCCAGCGGAGCGAGCTGCGGACACGTGACCAGCCTCGGGCGGGCGCCGGAAGGGACATGGGTGTGATCGACTTGGCAGCCTTTCGCGAAGACGTCGGCGGGTCGGGCCCGGTCTGCGTACGGGGAGGCGGGACACACTGGGACGTCGGCGGTAGCGATGCTGGTGCCCGGTCCGTGCCGGCACCGGAGGGCATAGAGGCGTTCGAGCCAGCCGAGATGACGGTGACGGTTGGTGCAGGGACGACGGTGGAGGCTCTTGGCGCAGCGTTGGCTGAGCACGGTCAAGAGGTGGCCATCGACGGTCCGCATGGCTCTACTGTCGGTGGTGCCCTAATGGTTGGGAGGAGCCCCCTGAGGCGGGGCCGGCTTGGCGAGGTGGCTGATGTTCTGTTGCAGGCTGACTGTGTCGGCGCTGACGGTGCTGCATTCACGGCAGGCGGTCCCACGGTCAAGAACGTGACCGGCTACGACCTTCCCAGGCTTCTCGTCGGCTCACTGGGTACTCTCGCCCTCGTGGGGCGGGTCATCCTGCGGACCCGGCCATTACCAGAGGCCTTCGCTTGGATGTCGGGTGCAGTGAGTGCTGGGAAGGTGGTCGATGTGCTGTACCGACCAGCGACGGTGTTATGGGACGGGGTAAATACCACGGTGCGGGTTGAGGGGAACAGCCAGGATGTAGACGAGGAGGTGGACCGCCTCCAGATGCTCGGCATGGAAACGTCGGTGGAACCGGTCCTACCCCCGGAGTGGGATCGCTGGACGGGAGCCCTACCGGTTGGTGGAGTTCTAGAAGTGGGCGCCGGTGTAGTCCACCGACCGGATGCCCCAGAGCCGGCCAAGGTGCCTGTAGGTGTCCGGTCACTTGGGGAGCGGGTACGAGACTCGTTCGACCCCACCCGACGCCTTAATCCCGGGCGGGACCCCCATCGGGTGCCGGCATGAGTGTGCCTGTACGACTGGGCTTGGACGACGAGTCGTTAGCGGCCTGCGTCAACTGCGGTCTATGCCTGCCGCACTGCCCGACGTACCGGGTGACCGGTGACGAGCGGCGATCACCCCGAGGCCGCATCTCGCTGATGCGGGCAGTGGAGTGGGAGGGTTTCGAGCCCGACGACGAGTGGTACGAGGCCATGGATACCTGTGTCCAGTGTCTGGGCTGTGTGACGGCCTGCCCCTCGGGGGTTCCCTACGGCGACCTGATCACCGCCACGAGGGCGGCGGCCACCAAAGCCCGTCCTCCAGCGAGGCGGCTTCGGGTCGGCCTCTGGGTCCTGGGGCGGCCAAGACTCCTTCGGTGGGCGAGTCGAGCCCTTGCCGTAGTCCAGCGTCTCAGGCTTACGCGATTCGTTCCCGGTCCGATGGGAGGTTTACTACCCTCCCGCCTGCCGCTTTGGTATCGATCTCGCTCCAAGGTCGAGGTTAAAGAAGTCGCGACAGCCGGGAAGGCAGAGGTTGTGCTCTTCACTGGGTGTGTCATGGATACCTGGCAGTCCGAGGTCCACGATGCCGTAGTGGAGGTACTGGACGCCATCGAGGTGACGGTCGAGCGGTCCGGTGACCCATCTGGCTGTTGCGGGGCGTTGCACGGCCATGCAGGGATGGTCGAACAGGAGCGTCGCCATGCAGAGCGGGTGGTTCACGTTATTGGCACGGATCGGCCCGTTCTTGTCGACTCGGCGGGCTGCGGGGCGGCACTCAAGGCCTATGGCGACCTTCTGGCTACTCCGGAGGCCCGTGCGTTCGCGTCTCAGGTCGCTGACGTCCACGAGTGGTTGGCTGCCGACCCTCGGTTGGCAGCACTACAGGAGACCATTAGGTCCGGTGACCCCTGCGGCGGAGACGCGGTGATTGTTCAGGACCCGTGC
>JASLKB010000047.1 GCA_030747775.1 Acidimicrobiales bacterium
GGCCGTATGGAGCACGGACCGGGACCGGTTCTACGATCGACACGTGGATGTCCGACGAGAGTTGGTGATTGCTGCTCCAGCTGATGAGGTGTGGTCGGTAGTGGCCGCCCCGGAGCGTCAGGCTGAGTGGTTTCCGGGCATGGTTTCATCCGTGCTTGAAAAAGCCGACGGGAGAACTTTCCGTACGGTTCAGACAGCTTCCGGTGGCTTCATAAGGGAGGAAGTGCTGAGCGTCGACCATGGTGCTCGTCGATTCGAGTACCGCATTGTCGGGCCGTTTCGGATGGAGCACCACCTGGGACGGATCACGGTGGTACCTGATCCCTGCGGAAGTCTCGTGATCTATGAGCAGGAGCTGGAACCGAAAGCCCTGACCTACGTTCTGGACGGAGCTGTCGCCGATGCCCTAGAGGGGCTTCGGGACCTCGTTGTACATGGACGGACCTCCCGTTCTTGGGTCGAACCAGTGACCACGACTGGTAGCGAAGGGAGGACCTGATGGCCAATCGAATCCTGTTCGTCACAACCGACCAGCAACGCTTTGATGCCCTGGGGTGCAACGGCGGCCGAGTCGCCCGCACCCCGGTGGTTGACGGCCTCGCAGCCTCGGGGGTGCGCTACGAAAGGGCCCACCCACAGAATGTGGTGTGCATGCCGTCCCGGGCCACCATGCTGACTGGCCAGCACGTACGGAACCACGGCGTCTGGATGAATGGGGTTCCCTTGCCCGCCGGTGCACCTACGGTGGCCGGCCTACTAAACGAGGCAGGGTGGAGGACTGGGCTGTTCGGCAAGGCGCACTTCGAACCGTTCCTCGATCCGTTTCTGCGCTTTCCCCAGAATCGCATGGGAGTCACCGGAGCGAGCAACGAAGAGGGCCGTCCGCACCGCGGCTTTGAGTGCATGGAATTCGCCGGCCATGGCTCCGGGGGCCTTGTGCACTACGGGGGCTGGATGCGGGAGCACCATCCGGAACACATGGCGTCCTTCTACCCGCCCCTGGACGGCACATTGGACGTGAACGCTGACGGAGGTGGTGACACTGGCGCTCCACAGGTCCTTCGTAACTCGGTACCCCGGGAGATCTACCACACCGACTGGGTGGCTGACCGTGCGGTCGCCTGGCTGGAAGGGCTGTCCGATGAGGATGACTGGTTCTGCTGGCTGAGCTTCCCCGACCCCCATCACCCATGGGATCCGCCCGATTCCGAACTCCACCGGGTTCCGTGGCAAGACCTAGACCTGCCCGATGGCTACCCGTCGGACCGGCTGGAGCGGGAGGTCGCTCTAGACGCCAAGGCCGCCCACTGGCGTCGCTGGTACGACGGGGACCTGGTGACCAATTTCGAGGCACCGGCTCGTTGGGTCCCAGCGACTCTGACCGCGGATCAGGTTCGCGAGGTCGATGCCATGGCCCATATCGAAAACGAACTCATCGATGAGGCTCTGGGTCGACTCCTACTCGCCGTGGCGAGCCGAGGGTGGCAGGACGACCTCCACGTCATATTCACGACCGACCACGGCGAGTTCCAGGGTGATCACGGGCTTTTGTTCAAGGGTCCATTTCATGTCGACTCCCTAATGCGTCTTCCACTCGTCTGGCGACCCGCCCCCTCCGCGGGCGTGGCCCCATCGGTAGTGTCCGATCCGGTCGGACTGGTTGACTTGGCTCCGACCTTCTGCCTGATCGCCGGCATTGAAGTACCGGACTGGATGGATGGTGCACCTTTACCCGTTACGCCCGAGGAGTCGGCGAGTCGGCAGAGGCCGGCTGTTCTTACAGAATGGGACAGTGTCCATCCGGGTGGGTCGGAGGTTCACCTCCAGACAGTGACGCTAGATGGCATGGTTTGCACCCGGTATGAGGCAGGAACCTGCCATGAGGGTGTCGAGGGCGAACTGTGGGACCTGGCCGACGACCCTCTGCAACGCACCAACCTTTGGGACGACCCTGTCCGCCGAACGTTGCGGGACGATCTGGTTGACGAGTTGGACGCCCTCCTTCCAGAGCGGCCCGCTCATCGGTTACGTACAGAAGCTCCCGTCTAGGTTGGGTTCAGGCCGCTTTGAGGCGACACCTCGAAACAGGCTGGAAATAGAGGAGCAAGGCACTCGTCAATGGTCTGATCGGTGCAGGGGACTACCCCCAGGGCATCGGGCCCCATAGCGACAAAATCGTCGTACGTGGCAGGCAACAAGGTCGCCACGACGGTATCGAACCACGGGTTCAAATTTCGATTGACGGCACCGTCCTGCTGTCCGTCGTAACCATCGTCCTGATGAGGTTCGAAGCCGGTGATCAGGGCCATGCCGGTGGGCGCCACGTCCAACATGGTGATCACCAGGTCGGGTCTGTGTCGTCGCAGTGCAACAACCGTCTTCCAGACGTCACCGCTCCAGACCACGGTCGCCCGTTCCCGCGTCGAGGTCGGGGCGTCGATGGGCACCACATCGTGGACCAGAACCACGGTTCTCGAATGGGCGTAGCGCTCTACAGCTAGTACGTCGGCCAGAGCAACTTCGAAATGGTGAAGTCCATCCACAAACGCCAGGTCAACGGGTCCACCAAGGAGGCCATTCACGTCGTAGGAGGCGAAGAATTCCTCTGAGGTGGTCGACACCACCATCCAGTCCGGATGGTCGAGGCCGTCGACCCGTGGCTCTGGATCCACGCCCACCAGGCGTGTCGTCGGTCCGGCAAGAGCAAGCGAGTGGCCTTCATTCACGCCGATTTCCAGGTACCGGGCCGGTCGGAGCCGCCGGTGCAGATCGGCCAGCAGATGCAGGTAGGTCGGGTAGTCGCCCGGTTTCGGAGGGTGACTTCCGGTCGGGGCGCTCACCTGGTTCTCCGCCACCAAACCCCGGTCCAGTCCACGGGGACGATCTCGTCTGTGATGTCGTACTGCTCCCGGTAGTCAGCCACGGCCCGACGGCAGGGCTCAAATGCACCATGATCGTCCACGATTACGATTCCGCCGACCGACAGCTTCGGGTAGAGGTGCTCCAGGGCCTCCCACGTCGACTGGTAGAGGTCTCCGTCCAGTCGGAGGAGGGCCAGCCCCCTTATGGGCGCCGTTGGCAGGGTGTCGGCGAACCAACCCTCGAGAAAGCGCACCCGGTCGTCCAATAGCCCGTAGCGAGCGAAGTTCGCCTCGACTACGGACCGAGGTACGGCAAGGGTCTCTTCCCCCGACAGATCAACCCCCTCGTCTGCCGGCCACGCCACCCCATCGGGAGGCGGGAGTCCCTGAAACGAGTCCGCAACCCACACCGAGCGTCCCTCATCTCCCCAGGCGGCCAAAGCGCCACGCATGAGAATCGTCGCCCCACCTCGCCACACGCCAGTCTCGATGAAGTCTCCGGGAATTTCGTCGTCAAGCACCGTGGTCAGACACTCGACAAGATTGTCCAGTCTCTGGCGGCCAATCATCGTCTCCGCTGAGGATGGCCAGTCCCGGCCATCGGCCCGGACGGTGGGGTCCACGTCCGGCTCCGCCTCGAGAAACAGGTCTCGACAGAGGCAGCCGGCCAACAAGTCCAGATATAGATGACGGAGCGCAGGGGAAGCGTCGGACATGAACCAGGGGTCAGTCGAGCGCCTCAAGGGCTCCGGTGCGGATCAGATCCTCCACCCGAGTGGGATCCATGCCGAGGTCGTCCACACAGAACCGGCGGGTGTGCTCGCCGATTAGAGGAGCGGGTGAGAGTGCCGGGGGACCCATACCAGACCCGGTGAAGCAGGGCCCGGCCATCGTGATGGTCCCCAGGCCGCCCTGGTCGACCGTCGCCAGAAAGCCTCGGTCTACTAGATGGGGGTCCTCAAGTTGGTCAATGCAGAACATGACCCGTCCGGCCGGCACGCCCTCTGCCTGACACCGATCTTGGACCTCTGCCCGGTCCAGCGTCATGGTCCACTCTGCCAACAACGCCTCGATCCGCACTCGATCGGCCATACGACCCTCGACACTGTCGAGAGCCGGATCGCGTGCCCAATCAGGGTCACCCATAGCCCGTCGGAGCCCGGCCCAGTCGTCGTCGCCTCGGACGCATACCACGACCCAGCGCTGCTCACCAGCACACGGGAAGGTGCCCCACGGCGCGCCATCCGGCGAAGAGTTACCCCTGGGTCGCACGCTGCCTGGCTCAATGGCCTCGGCAAGGAACTCGTCGGCCAGAGTGGCCATGAGGGCCTCAACTTGGGCGACCTCCACGTGTGCGCCGGTGGCGCCCCGGTCTCGGCCGATAACAGCGGCGAGGGCACCCAGAGCCCCGATTCTCCCGGCCAGATGGTCGGGATGAATGGCGTTACTCCCCGGCGGCCCCTCCCCGTCATCGAAGGCCCACAGCCAACTCAGCCCACCAGCGGTCTGAAGGGTCGGTCCATAGCCGGCCCAGTCAGCCTGGAGTCCTCGTGATCCCATTAGCTGGCTAGACATCATCACGGCATCGGGGTTCATGCGGTGGACGTCGTCCCAGCCGATCCCCAGTGCGTCCATAGTGCCCGTTGAGTTGTTCTCGATCAGGATGTCAGCCCACGCCACGAGGCGCGTCACCACCTCATGGGCATCCGCGTGCTTAAGGTCCAAACCCAAGCACCTCTTGGTCCGACTGGAGGAGGCGAACGGGGCACTCATCTCTCCACCCAGAATGATCCGGATGAAGTCGGGATAGGCGTGGCTTTCGATTTTGACGACGTCGGCGCCGTACTCGGCCAGCATCCGACCGCACTCGACTCCCACGCCACCATGTCCAAAGTCGGCAACGCGTAGGCCCCTCAGCGGCAGGTCTTCAGCCGGACCCAACGACGAGGTGAAAGTGAAGGCAGCACCGTCAAAGACAGGCTCGTGCTCGCCGACCTCGGGGGCCCGATCGCGGTGTCCGATCCTGACGCCGTCTATCTCTATCGGACCCGACACGACAGGTGCTACCAACTCGGGAGCCACCTCGGCATTGACGAACGTCCCTCGAGAGGCGTAGTGCTCGTCAACGAGAATATCGGCCGGGGATAGCAGCGGAGTGGCCACTACGCCACGGCGCTGGGCCTCTCGACAGCCCTCGATCATGGACAGGGCCGCCCAGTGCTCGGCGTAGAGCGGGTTGATCACATCGGCATTCATAAGCCGGTTGACGTAGTCGGCCCAGTAGTCGTCAGCAAACGCCTCCGGAGACCCCATCCATTCCCACAGGGCCCGCCACTGTCCAGGAGCCATGATCACACAGCGGACTTTTCCGTCTAGACAGTCGAAGGTTGGGTACATAGGGCTGTCGCCTGAGCGGACGGTTGGCGGAACCGATCCTCGCCTGAGCGAGTCGCTCGTCCCAGCCAGGCCCCAGGTGTTCATTTGGGCTACGGCCTCCAGAGCTGAGACGTCCAGGTGCTGGCCACCTGCGCCCCGTGAACGATGGACTAAGGCCACTAGAACCGCGTAGGCGCCCAGGACCCCCACGGCATCGCTGGCAATGGCTCCCGGTAGCAAGAGTGGTGGTTTGTGCGGCACTCCGCTGAGGGCTTGCCATCCGGATAGGGCGAAGATCACGTCGTCGGTAGCGACCAGGTCCCGATCGGGGCCGGTCTGACCGAAGCCGGTGAGAGAAGCAACGATCAGTGACGGGTTAGCCGCTAGAAGCGCCTGGGGCCCGACCCCGAGTTCATCTAACGCTCCTGGCGACCAGGACTCGATCACTACGTCAGCGTCGACGACCAGATCCAAGAATCGGGTCCGGTCGGCACCTTCGGCCGGACCCTCCAAGTCCAGGACTGCGGATCGCTTACCTGCGTTTCGCACTGCGAAGTGGAGCGACCGACCTTCAGGGCCAAAGGGTGCACGGCGACGGGAGGCCACGCCAGTTGGAGACTCAATTCTGAGGACGTCGGCGCCGAGGTCACCCAGCATTCGGCCACAGAGGTCACCTCGACCGTCAGTTAGGTCGAGGACCCGCAGATCGGCCAGCGGTCGAGCGGTGGAGGCCATCGGGGATGGTCTACCACTCGCCTTCGGTTGTCACGGAACCAGCGGTCGTCCCGGATACCCGGTCGCCCCCGTGAGCTGGAAGCCCGCCGGTACCCTCTCGAAGGGGACGACCCCCGACTTCTAACGTGCCTCTGAGACTCCGTACCCCCTTCGTGTCGCCTTTTCGGCGGCGAGCAGTAATGACTATTGGCGTCCTGGTGGCGGGGGTTCTTCTCGCTGGCCCGGCCGGTGCCGTGAAGGAGACTGATTCAATACGTGATGCCAGGGACAAGCGTGAGGTAGTGAAGGGCCAAGCCGCTGAGGCCGCCGAGGCCCTCGTATTGGTCGAGGCCGCAGACGATGAGGTGTCAGATGCTCTTCATGCCCTCGACGATGCTGTCGCTCTCCAGGAGGCCAAGATCCTGGCGGCCCGTCAGGCGATCGAGGCCGCCGAGGCCGAGGCCACACTTCGGTGGGTTCAGGCTGACGAGATCACCGCAGAGGTGGCTGTTCTACGACGACGGATCCAAGAACTGGCGGTTGATGTGTACATCGGTCGGATTCGTCCGGGGAGCCTCCTGGAATCCGCCGACCTCACGGCCGGCGTGCGTCGGGCCGCCATCCTTGATGCCGTCACCGGTGACCGGGGTGATTTGGTCGACCGGCTCCGAGCCATGGAGTCCGACCTCGAGGACGTCGCCTTATCGGCCGACGACGCCATCGCCGACGCCCAGGCTCGTCAGCGGGAACTGGAGTCGTCGATACGCGTCCTGGATCGTCGCATCGCCGCCAAGGAGGACGTCAAGGGTGAGCTTCAGGACCGGATAGCCGCCTATGAAGATGAAATCAGGAGTTTTGAGCGGCAGGAATACCTGATGGCCATCCTTATTGACAACCTCATTGCTGAGGAACTCAGGAAATCGGCGGCCGATCTCACCAAGGAGTCAGGGCACGGGTTCATCATGCCAATGGAGGGGCGGCTGACCTCGCTTTTCGGACCCCGCAAGCACCCCATCTTCGGCACGACCCGCCAGCACAACGGTGTTGACTTCGGCTGTGTACGGGGTCAGCCCATCTGGGCTGCCAAAGCAGGAAAGGTGATCTTTGCTGGCCTGAAGAGCGGTTATGGCAACGTGGTACTCATAGAACACGAGGGGCCCGTGATCACGTTGTACGCCCACCAGCAGGAGATCCTCGTTTCGACCGGCTATCAGATCGAAAAGGGCGAGCCACTGGGCAAGTGCGGATCAACAGGCTGGTCTACCGGGCCGCATCTCCATTTCGAGGTTCGGACGGGAGGGGAGCCCGTGGATCCGCTGATCGTTCTTCCCGATTGACCCGCTTTCCATCAAAACTGGCGGAGGGGCCCCGCTAGGGCCCCTCCAGCTCAAGCCTGGATGTATCGAATCAGCCGACGAACGCCGAGGCGAAAACCAGTGAAACGATTGTCATCACCTTGATGAGGATGTTCATGGCCGGGCCAGAGGTGTCCTTGAACGGGTCGCCCACGGTGTCACCGACTACGGCCGCCTTGTGGTTATCCGAGCCCTTGCCACCGTGGGCCCCGGTCTCGATGTACTTCTTAGCGTTGTCCCACGCACCACCGGCGTTGGCCATGAATATGGCCAGACAGAAGCCGGCCACCAGAGCCCCGGCAAGGAAGCCACCGAGGGTGTCGACGCTGATGAAGCCGAGAACGAGGGGGACCACTACTGCAAGGGCCCCAGGGACGATCATCTCCTTGAGCGAGGCAGCCGTTGAGATGGCTACGCAGCGTGCCGAGTCGGGATTGACACCCGGCTCACCCTCCCGAAGGCCGGGTATCTCACGGAACTGGCGGCGGACCTCCTCGATCATCTCCTGCGCGGCACGGCCCACGGCGTCGATAGTCAGTGCTGCAAAGAGAAACGGCAGCATGGCGCCGAGAAATAGGCCGATGAACACCTCCACCTGTCCGATGTCGAGGCTGAGAGAGCCACCGGCCTGGGCGACGGCGAATTCGAAACTCTTGAAGAGGGCTAGAGCGGTCAGGGCAGCCGAACCGACGGCGAAGCCCTTGGCGACGGCGGCTGTGGTGTTACCTAGCGAGTCCAACGCATCGGTGACCTCACGGACGCTCGGGTCCAACTCGGCCATCTCGGCAATCCCACCAGCGTTGTCGGCAATCGGACCGTAGGCGTCGACCGAGACGACCACACCGGTAGTGGCCAACATGCCGATGGCGGCTACGGCGATGCCGTAGATGCCACCGTCGAGATTCCCGATGGAGTCAAATGCCATCTCGCCACCCCAGTAGGCCACCCCCACACCGACGGCCAGTAGGGCCACCGACGCGGCGACCGACACCATGCCGGCTGAGATTCCCCCGAGAATGGTGGTTGCCGGGCCGGTGGAGGTCTGGCCGGCGATCTTCTTGACCGGCCCGAAGTGGTCCGAGGTGTAGTACTCGGCCGTCTTGCCAAGGGCCCAGCCGACGAGCAACCCGCCGATGACGGCGATGGCCAGTCCCATCGGCGAGTCGAACTGGTCGTTATCCCCAAACAGCCAGAACGCAATGGCCACGGTTCCCAAAACGGTGAGGGCCATGGCGACGTTGGTGCCCAGGTGGAGTGCTTTGGACAACGCCTTCGAATCGGTCGACGTCCCGCCCTTGACCAGGAACGACCCGATGATCGATGAAACCATTCCGGCCAGGGCAATGGCCATCGGGAACGAAAGGAGGGAGATGTTGGTCACCACACTGGCGTCCTCGGCCCCCAGACCCAGTGCGAAGGCCACCAACGAAATGGGGGCAAGGATCGAACCTGCGTAACTCTCGAAGAGGTCGGCACCCATGCCGGCGACGTCACCCACGTTGTCACCCACATTGTCGGCAATGGTGGCCGGGTTGCGAGGGTCGTCCTCGGGGATACCTGCCTCAACCTTTCCCACCAGGTCGGCTCCGACATCTGCAGCCTTGGTGTAGATACCGCCACCCACACGAGAGAAGAGAGCGATGGACGACGCACCCAGCCCGTAGGCGGTCACGACCTCGAAAGCGTCGTCGACCTCGAGGGCCAGTACGAATATCACGTAGACCGCCATGAGTCCCAGTAGGGCAAGACCCGCCACCGAAAAGCCCATAACCGCCCCACCACGGAAGGCGATAGGAAGCGCCTTTCCGGGACCGGACTTGGCGGCCTCGGTGGTCCGGGCGTTCGCCATAGTGGCAACGGTCATACCGATGTAACCGGCGAGCGCCGAGAGGACTGCACCGATGACGTAGGTGATGGCGGCTGCCGGTGCGATCAGGGCACCGATGAGAACCGCCATGACTACCACGAAGACCGAAACCCAGCTGTATTCCTTCTTGAGGAAGGCTCGGGCCCCCTTCTGGATCTCGGTCATCAAGAAGACCATGCGGTCGTCGCCGGGAGCGGCGGCCTTTACGTTGTTGAAAAAGAATCCGGCAAGTAGAAGGCCGAGAATGGCCGACGCACCTGCCAGATATGGGATGGCGTCCAAGGAAAGATCTCCTGCTGAGTTGAACGGATCTCGACTCGCCCGTGTTCGTCGGGGCGGGTTAGCTCCCGTCGAATGCCCTGTTGGGCGGGGTCGTCACGGGCCGCAGGCACTCTAGTGATAATGGACCGAGGGTCCCACGATCCACGACCCGAATATCGGCGTTCTCCCGTGTGAAAGGTGTCATTTGGGCGCGAGGAGCGGGTTCATCGGCGCTCGTCTGGAGCGAGGGGTCTTGGCGTTGGGTCGACTACTGGGGCACCATGCCGGGGTGGTTGTCCGCGATGTGGGGTCTCTCCGAGGTGAGATGCTGGCTCGCCGCCGGGCGTTAGACCCTGAAGTGGTTGCCCGACACTCGGAAACGGTGGTGCAGCGGATCCGGTCGTTACCCGAGTTCAGTGGCTTGGCAGACGGATCGATCGTTGGCGCGTACCTAGGGATACGGGGCGAGATCGACCCGTCGTCACTCCTGGAGGATTCGTTGCTACGAACTGCCCTACCGGTCACCACCCCTGGTGAAGCCTTGCGGTACGTCATACCGGAGGGCGTGCTAGTCGACGGGCCCTTCGGGATCCGACAGCCTGATAGGGGAGTGGAGGTCGACCCCACGGACCTTGCAATCGTGCTGGTTCCGGTGGTAGCGGCCGACCGGCGTGGCAACCGGGTGGGTCATGGAGCCGGCTTCTACGACCGAACCTTCGCCAACCTTGCCCGGGTCCCAGGAACCCCGGAGCGCGAATCAGGACCGTTGCTGGTCGGGCTGTGTCATGACCTGCAGGTGGTTGAGGAACTGGACGCCCGCCCTTGGGACGTCCCTCTAGACGTCCTTGTCACAGAGGTTGGTCTTATCCGGCCTTAACTCACCTTCAGCCCTAGTAGGGGGCATGCCACCCGCTGGCCCTTCTGGTGGGCGATGATCAGTCCGTGCGCATCATCGTGGTGGGTGCCGGCGAGGTCGGCACCTATGTAGCTGACCGTCTCAGCAACCAGAGACACGACGTCACGATCATCGAGGTCGATGGTGATCGCGGCCGTGAGATACAGGGCGTTCTGGACGTCGAGATCCTCCACGGAAGTGGTACCGATCCCGACGTTTTGGATCAGGCCCGGGTAGGAAAGGCGGACCTGCTCGTCGCGGTGACCAAACACGACGAGGTGAACATCCTCAGTGCCCTTATGGCCCGCAAGAGGGGCGTAACCAAGACCATCGTCCGCGTCGAGTCCCGGTCGTTGCGGCGCGCTCAGGCTGCTGCACTTTTTGAGGACGCCGAGGACCACCTGGTGATCGACCCCGACGACGAGGTCGCCCAAGCCGTACAACGACTTATCCGGTTCACAGGAGTTCTCGAGTACGACGAGATGGCTGGTGGGGAAGTCGTGGTCCTAACGGCGCGTCTGCCGGGTCATGCATCATTAGTAGGTAAGTCGTTACGGGAGTTGGGTCGCGAGCTAGAGCCCGATTGGGGATTCATCGTCGGCTCGATTACTCGGCGGGAAGCCGGTGAGGACCGTGAACACACGGTTATCCCACGCGGCGATTGGACGCTGCGTGAGAGCGATCTCCTCACCATGGTTTGCAAGCGAGAGAATCTCGACGACGTGACGAGTCGGATGGGGATGGAGAGCCAGCGGTCCGACCGGGTGCTCCTTCTCGGTGGTGGCCGGACAGCGGAGATCCTGGCCGAGTCGCTACTGACCCAGGGACAATCAGTCGGCGTGATCGAGCGGGACGAGTCCAGGGCCCAAGAACTATCCAGAAACCTGGACCGGGCGCTGATCTACCACGGAGATATCACTGACGCCCTCCTCCTCGACGAAGCTGAGGTAGCGCGCCAAGACGTTGTGGTTGCCCTGACCGGCGAGGACGACGCGAATGTGCTTGCCTGCCTGTACGCGAAGTCGGCTGGTCAGTCTGGTAGCGGGTCGGTACGTAGTTCGGGACCAGAGACAATCGCCGTAATCCACCGGCTTCAGTTGCTGGATTTACTCGAAGCCCACATGGTGGACGCCACCATCAGTCCTCGGACCGCAACGGCTAACAGCGTGCTTCGGTTTGTGCGTGGTGAGGGCGACACGGTGGCCGCCGTCGCCACCTCACTACACGGTGACGCCGAGGTGCTTGAATTCGCCGTGGCCCCCGGCTGCCAATGTGAGGGCAAGACGATCTCTGAACTCGGCCTGCATGAGGACGTGCTGATGGGGGCAATCGTCCGGGACGGTAAGGCCCAGATCGCCCGGGGAAGGAGCACGCTGCGATCCCGTGACCACGTGATCGCAGTGGTGCGGCCCGGGCAGGCCGCCCACCTCTCCTCACTGTTCGGCTAGGTCGGCGAGCCAGATGAGCCGCCCGATCGGGTCCGGCGAACGATCTCGGTTCTATCGCGGCGCGCCCTGGCCATCATGGGCAGCAGCCACGGTCTGGGCTGTCTCGGTAGCTGTCGGCGTCGCGGGCCTTCTAGCGATGGCCGCTGGCCTGGTTGACCTGTTGGGTGACGGTGACGACACCGTCCCGCTCCTGGTTTCCGGAGGCTCGGCCGGGCTCCTGGCCTCGGTTCTGGCGGTATGGGTCCGGCCGCCAGATCGCTTACGGCATGCCGACATCCTCTGTGCGATCACCGGCAGCCTGATCCTGTTCATCGTGTTGGTGTCCGGGCTCTTACTGGTCACCCAGCCATCGAAAAGCCTGGCGGATGCGCTCTTTCAGGCGGCGACGGTGGGAACCACTACGGCCTTGGAGATAGTTCCAGTCGACGCCAACGACCATGCAGAACGTTTCCTCGTAGGGGGTGCACAGTGGCTGGGAGGCATCGGCGCACTCCTGGTAGCCGTCGCAATACTTCCCTTCTTCGGCGCCGGAAAGGAGTTCGCTGACCGTTCCCGCCGGGGAGGCCGCCGACCCATGGCCCCGGACCCCTCTAGGGCGGTCCGGAACCTATGCATCGTCCACGGGCTGGCCACGACGGTCACCCTCCTAGGGTTCCTGATGGTGGGTGTCGGTCCGTTCGACGCCGTCCTGCTGGCTATGGCCACTGCCTCCACCGGAGGTCTATTCAACGGGGATGACCTTGAGTCCGCCGCTGTTCAGTGGGTGGCCATAGTGGGAATGGCTATTGCGGGGACCAGCCTTGTGGTGCTGTGGCGGCTAGGGGTGGGACGTTCCCGGAAACTCCTGCGGTCTGCCGAGTTGCAGACGTACCTGGGCCTCCTGGTGGTGGCTCCGGCCCTGTTCCTGGTGTGGACCGACGGGTCAGGCGTCGATGGGATACGTCGGTCCATCTTCACCGTGACGGCAGCCGTGACTACCACTGGCTTCCCGATGGGTCCCGATGGAACCTGGGCTCCCGCGGCCCCGGTCCTCCTCCTTGGTCTCGTGTCCATCGGGCCGATGACCGGATCGACGGGCGGGGGCTTTCAGATTCTTCGACACCGGATTCTGGCCCGAGTGGCCGTCAGGGAGCTCCTTCGCCAGCTTCATCCCCGTGCGATCATCACAGCCCGGTTAGGCGGTCGTATCGCGGCCGAGAAAACCCTGACCCAGGTAGTGGTGACCCAGTTCCTGTTCGTAAGCGTGCTGTTCGGCACGGCGGTCGTGGTAGCCGTCACCGGCCTTGATCTAGCGACAGCCCTAGCAGCAGCAGTGCACGCCATCTCGACCGCCGGTCCCGTCCGAACACTGGATGGCAGCCTGGTCGACGTCGGGTCGTGGCCAACGACGGCCCGTCTCGCTCTCATCCCGGCAATGGTGATTGGCCGCCTATCGGTCTACCCGGCGATCATGGCCCTGGGGGCGGGGAGCGGCCTCATCAGCAACCGTCTCCGCCTGCGCCGACGCCTAGAGGTGGCCATTGGGCAGCGGAGGGTTGCCAGCCCGGTGAACGGAGCCGACCAATGAATCCGTTGAGCCGATTCCCGTTCGGTAATCGCTGGACGAGTACCACGGCCAGCGTGCTGGGAATGGCTCTCCTCTTCGTGGCGATCGGTATGGCGGTGGCCACCGTTGTGGCGTTGGTGGACGGTGCGGATGCTCTGGCACTGGCGACCGCAGCTGGGGGTACCGCGCTCCTCGGTGCCGTGTTGTTCCACGTGGCCACTCCCGGATCCCGAGATGTCGCGACGATCTTTAGCGCGGTTGGAACCACCTGGGTGGCCGCATCGATTCTCGGTGCCCTGCCGTACCTGCTTGCCGGGACATTCGCGACGGTCGGCCGACCGTGGGCGGTGGTGCTCGCCGACGCGCTATTTGAATCAGTGTCGGGGTTCTCTACCACTGGCTCAACTGTCTTCGGCGCCCACAACCGGATTGAAGCACAGGGGGCCGGCATTCTCCTCTACCGCCAACTCACCCAGTGGGCCGGCGGTATGGGCATCGTGGTCCTAGTCGTCATGGTCCTGCCTGCGCTGAGTTCCAGCGGCTTGGGCCTGATCGACGCCGAAGCACCTGGGATGGGCGTCGACCGCTTGGCGCCACGGATCAAGGCCACGGCAGCGAGGTTCTGGTCGCTGTATCTCGGATTCACGATCGTCGTAGCGGCGAGCCTGCTGCTGGCCGGCATGGGTCCGTTCGATGCTGTGGCCCACGCCTTCAGTACGGCTTCAACCGGTGGCTTCTCAACGAAAGACGCCTCGATTGGCCACTGGGACAGTGTCGCCATCGAAGGAGTCGTGTTGGTGGCCCTGATCATCGCCGGTACCAGCTTCGCCCTGCACAACAGCGCTCT
>JASLKB010000048.1 GCA_030747775.1 Acidimicrobiales bacterium
TCCTCCTTGAGGATGAGATTCAGCAACAGGTCGAAGGGCCCCTCGTATACCGGGGTTGTGACGGTCACACTCACTCGCGTGACCCTACGGAATCACAGGAGCAGAGCGGTGCATCTCACGGGGTGGACCCCGCCGCAAACCCACTCATCCATACAACCCGATGAGTAATAAAAGACGAACCCAACTGGCCCGCCTTGGATTTCTCGCACAAGGCAGGCCTCGTCGAACTTGGCGTACCGGCGTCATCGCTCAGGAACCACACTCAGTCTGCTGCCTCGGTGCACTTCAAGACCGAGTTATCGGTGATACCCAGACACCAACTGTGGAACTCGCTGGGCGACCGGTTCCAATTCTCGTCGATAAACAGCTCAGGCGCCCCCGACGAACACAAGGTCACCAACAGGAGCACTGCCACTGTCTGCCAGACCTGAACAGACTTTCGGGCCCGATGGACAGTCACCGCTAGCCTCACGACCTGCTTATCTGGAATCTGCCGGCCTCTCCCACGGGTCCCCGGTACCCTCAGCAGTTATGGCACGCGTCTTCTCCGGCATCAAGCCGACAGGTTCGGTCCACCTCGGCAACCTGCTGGGCGCTCTGCGCCACTGGGTGGCTATGCAGGACGAGCACCAAGCCGTCTACTGCGTGGTCGACCTGCACGCCCTCACCGTGCCGCACGATCCGGACGAACTCCGGAGGGCCACCCGCTCGTTGGCCCAGATGCTAGTAGCGGTCGGCATCGACCCGGAACGGAGCACCCTGTTCGTTCAGGGGCACCTCACCGAGCACACCGAGTGCGCCTGGGTGATGGAGTGCACCTCGGCTTTCGGCGAACTCCGGAGAATGACGCAATTCAAGGACAAATCGGATGGCTCGGACTTCGTGTCAGGCGGCCTGTTCACCTATCCAGCGCTCCAAGCAGCTGACATCCTCCTCTACGACACTGACCAGGTCCCGGTGGGTGAGGACCAGCGACAGCACATCGAGTTAGCCCGCGACATTGCCGTCCGCTTCAACGGTCGGTACGGCGACACGTTCGTAGTCCCGGAGGCGGTGATCCCACCGGCTGGTGCCCGCGTCATGGACCTCCAGTACCCCGAAATCAAGATGTCCAAGTCCGACGGTGGTGAGCAAGGCGCCATCCTGTTGCTCGACGATCCGGCGATGATTGCGAAGAAGTTCAAGCGGGCAGTGACCGACAGCGAGACCGAGGTCCGCTTCGACCCGACCAGCAAACCCGGTGTCTCCAACCTGCTTTCCATCCTGGGGGCGGCCACCGGACAATCCCCGGCAACTGCAGCCGTTGGAATCGAGCGGTACGGCGACCTGAAGGCGGCCACCGCCGAGGCGGTCATCTCCCTCCTGCGCCCCATCCAGGACCGTTACCACGAGTTGGCCGCCGATCCGGCGGAGACTGACCGGCTGTTGGCCATGGGAGCTGATAAAGCCCGCTCCATAGCATCCCCAACCCTGGACCGAGTCCGCGACAACCTCGGCCTGTTATCGCGCTAACTGGCCGCCACACCCTGGCGGCGACTACAGACCCCGGTCCAATCAATCGTCATCGGCGGCGTTCAGCACCTCAGCGGTCGCCTGATGCACGGTCCGGCGATCCGCAGATAGGTGGTGCTGTGCGGCCCACGCCACGGTGAGTTCATCGCTCCCGGCCGCAGTGAGCAGATCGGCTCCGATCTGCGGGTGCCGCAGGTAACGCCCGATCCGGCCGTCGCTGTAGCGCACCCTGTCGCCACCCACCATGGCAGCCAGAGTGGCCGCCACCCGGGCCAGTGTGCCCAGTCCGCTGTCGATCTTTCCCACATCGTGAAGGAGCGCCGCAGCCAGGACTGACCGGTTAGCGCCTCCAAGACGGTCATTAACCCGGCGGGCGACCGTAACCGCATGACGGCGGTCAGGCCCTGACATCCGTCGCCACAGGTCGGCCTCCCCGGCAAGTAGGTAACCCAGGGCCCAATCCTCCGAGATCGCCGCCGGGCCCCCCGGCCACAGCGATGCAAAGAACCGACGGACCAGATGGCCCGACCGGCTCAACGGCCCAGTCGCCGCAGCGTCCACAACAGGCCGATCACGGTTTTGGCGTCGGTGATGGTCCCGTCGGCAATGAGTTCTTCGACCCCGTCCAGGGAGACCCGCTTTACGGTCAGATACTCCTCCTCGATGCTGACCGCCAATGGGATGGCTGGCACCAGTTCGGTGGCCAGGTAGATCGTGGTGTGCTCATCGCAGAACCCGACGGAGTTATAGAACGAGCCCAGTTCCTCCAAATCGGGGGCGTCGTAGCCAGCCTCCTCCACCAGTTCGCGTCGGGCGGCAGCCAACCGACCCTCACCGGGGACGTCCAGTTTCCCGGCGGGCAACTCCAACATCTGTCGCTCCAGCACTGGGCGGTACTGATCGACCAGCACGACATCGTCACCGTCGAGTGCGACTACCGCTACTGCCCCGGGGTGGTGGACCACGTCGCGCTCCATGACTTCTCCCGCTGGGCCCTCAAAGGTCGCCCGGGCAAGGGTGATGACATGACCTA
The DNA here is from genome assembly GCA_030747775.1 of Acidimicrobiales bacterium. Taxonomy (GTDB): domain Bacteria; phylum Actinomycetota; class Acidimicrobiia; order Acidimicrobiales; family MedAcidi-G1; genus UBA9410. The sequence continues at coordinate 2,546 of JASLKB010000048.1, forward strand.
CGTGGAGGACCTCCTCGTCAGTACGGGTGAAACCCAATCCCGATCCCCCAGAAGGCGCTGCACCAGAAGCCGACTCCTCAATCGGCACCCAGGCAGGCCCCTTAATGAACGGCGTCTGCTCCGACATCGGCGTCGTCTGCGGCGAAGACCTCAATCAACTGAGGGTTGCGCCCGCTGGCCCGCTCGAGTGCGGCACCAATGAACTCCCGAAAGAGGGGTGCCGGCCGATCCGGACGACTCTTGAACTCCGGATGTGCCTGGGTGGCAACCCAGTACGGATGCCCCTCAAGTTCAATGAACTCAACGAGGCGGCCGTCGGGCGATTCACCCGAACAAACGAACCCAGATCCCTCGAAACGAGGCCGGTAGCGCGGGTTGAACTCATACCGGTGGCGATGACGCTCGGACACCACATCGGTACCGTAGATCTCAGCCACCCGCGACCCCGGCTGCAATTGAGCCACATAGGCACCCAACCGCATCGTCCCGCCCATGTCGGATACGTCCCGCTGGGACTCCATGAGATCGATCACAGGATGCGGCGACGACGGGTCAAACTCACTGGAATGGGCCCGTTCCAAGCCGAGAACGTTGCGAGCGAACTCGACGGTCATGCACTGCAACCCAAGGCAGAGACCGAGGCACGGCACATCGTTCTCCCTAGCAAAACCTGCGGCAGCGATCTTGCCCTCTACCCCGCGCTCGCCGAACCCTCCTGGGATGACGATCCCGTCGAGGTCCCGGAGACGATTCTCTCCGAGGAGACCCTCTACATCTTCAGCTTGGATCCAGTCGATGTCGACGTCGGCCCCGTGGTGGATGCCGGCGTGATTGAGCGCCTCGACGACTGACAGGTAGGCGTCGACCAGGCTCACATACTTGCCGATCAAGCCGATGCGTACCGGTGTGGTGGCCCGAGCCACCCGGTCGTTGAGGGCTCGCCACTCGGTCAAGTCGGGAGGGTCGGTGATCAAGTGGAGGACGTCGCAAACGAACTGGTCGAGGCCCTCATCGTGGACGACTAGGGGGATCTCGTACAAGCTTCCAGCGTCGGGGCAGTTCACGACACCGTTGAACGGCACGTTGGACAGCCGAGAGATCTTGCGCTCCAACCCGTCGCTGATTGGCTCGTCACTGCGACACACGATGGCGTCGGGTTGGATACCGGCGCTACGCAACTCGGTCACCGAGTGCTGGGTCGGCTTAGTCTTGTGCTCTCCCGATGGGCCGATGAACGGCACCAGCGTTACGTGGACGTAACACACGTTCGTCGGCCCAACGTCCAGACGGAACTGCCGGATGGCCTCGAGGAACGGAAGTATCTCGATGTCACCCACTGTGCCCCCGACCTCGGTGATAAGCACGTCGACGTCCTCACCAGTCAGCATCCGGATCCGACGTTGGATCTCGTCGGTGATGTGGGGGATGACCTGAACCGTCCGACCCAGGTACTCGCCGTGTCGCTCGGCGGCAATCACCGAGGAGTAGATCGAGCCAGTGGTTGCGTTGGAGTCCCGGGTCAGGTTCTCGTCGATGAAACGTTCATAGTGGCCGAGGTCGAGGTCAGTTTCGCCACCGTCATCGGTGACGAAGACCTCCCCGTGCTCGAAGGGATTCATCGTGCCTGGATCCACATTGATGTACGGATCGAGTTTCTGGATGACGACCCGCAGTCCACGCTGCTTGAGCAGGCGACCGAGGGACGCGGCAGTCAGACCCTTGCCAAGCGAACTGGCCACCCCACCCGTCACGAAGATGTGTTTCGTCACGGGAGTTCAACTTATCCCCGACCGGCGACGCGCGCGCGGAACGCTGCTCAACGGCAGCGGTCGCCCGTCACGTCAGACCACCAGCGGCCAAGAGCAGCTCGACAGCATGGCCGCGCGCCGTCACGCTGTCCGGTGACCCGGAGAGCATCCGGGACAACTCAATCACCCGATCGTCAGAGTCCAATACTTGGATCGAGGCGACCGTCCGCTCCCCGTCGTCGACCTTGGCCACAAGCATCTGGTGGTCTGCGTACGCCGCAACCTGGGCCAGGTGGGTGACCACCAGCACCTGCCGGTCTGCCGCCAGCGCTGCGAGGGACTCGCCGATCCGGTGCGCCGTCTCGCCGCCCACACCCGCATCCACCTCATCGAACAACTGCACTGGCGGTGAGGCCGTTAAGACCATGCCCACCGCCAGCATGGTGCGAGCCAACTCTCCGCCCGAGGCCACCCGAGCCAACGGAAGCATGGGCGAGCCCGAATTGGGTGACAGACGGAACTCGACCTCCTCACCCGCCTCACCATCGACTGCCACTTCAACGGTCGCCATCGGCATGGCCAGAGTCCGGAGGTGCTCACAGATCCGGTCGGCCAAGCCCGGAGCGGCCCGACGGCGAGCCTCACTCACGGTCGCCGCGGCGTCGGCACGAGCCGCTTCGGCGGCCAAGCGCTCGGCGTCGAGCGCAGAGGCACGCGCCTCATGGTCCTCTAGGGCCCCCAGCCGGTCAGCCACCTCACGGTGGTAGTCAATGACCGATGCCAGGTCGTCGCCGTACTTGCGTCGAAGTTCGGCCAGCGACCGCCGGCGTTCCCCCACGGCATCCAGGCGTGCAGGATCCTCCTCTAGGCCCTCAGCAATAGCCCGCAGGTCCGACGCCAGGTCCCCCAACTCGGCGACCAGGCCCGCGAGACGAACCGAAGCGCCATCAAATGTTGACCGTCCGTCCAGAGCCGCTAGGGCACGCCCCACCGCTTCTGAGGCCGGGCCGTCCCCGTCTAACAGTTCGAGAGCGGCACCGGCGGCTTCCCGATGGGCCGCAGCGTCTCCCAGGAGGAGCTCCTCCGCGGCCAGGCGATCATCCTCGTTAGGGTCGTTCAGCCCTGCACCGTCCAGCTCGGCCACCTGGTAGCGGAGAAGATCGATCTCGCGGACCCGGGCCCGCTCGTCACCACCGAAGGTGTCTAGCTCGGCATCGATCTCTGTCACCCGGCGTTGGGCTTCGGCCAACGGCACCAGGTCGATCGCCCCGAACCGGTCTAGCGCATGGCGTTGGGCTGTTGCTCCCAGCAGTCGCTGGTGGACGTGCTGTCCGTGGAGGTCCATCAGGCGACCGGCCACCTCGGCCAAGGTAGCCGCCGTCTCCAGGCGCCCGTTCACATACGCCCGGCTGCGTCCCTCGGCAGGCACCACCCGTCGGAGCACGAATTCGCCATCGCTAGGACCACCCTCGACACCGGAAACGACAGCATCATCGACTAGGAAGCGTCCCTCCACGACGGCCTCGACGGCCCCGGGTCGAACAATCGACGGGTCGGCCCGGCCACCTAGTAGGAGTTCCACGGCACCCATGATCATGGTCTTTCCCGCTCCGGTCTCTCCGGTGACCGCTGTGAGTCCCGGCCCGAACACCACCTCCACCTCGTCGATGACCCCTAGACCGGTGATCCTCAGTTCAGCCAGCATCGCTCAGCTCCGATTCCCGTCGTTCATTGGGTCAGGTCCCGAGCCACGATCTGGAGGCTCGTTCCGTCCACGTCCGATCACGAAGCGATCCTCGCGGGCAGGTGCGACAGTCCCAGAAGTGTCACCAATCGGGGCCTTAGCCGGTTCACCGGTCAGCGAGCCCGAAGCGGTTCACCAACAGGCCGCGTAGGTCGCGTGGACCAAAGGTCACTAGTCGGGCTACACGCTCAGCGGCCGTGCACACCACCCGGTCACCACCCGCTAGGTCGGCAACCGGCCGCCCATCCACAGTGCAGATTGCGGCTCTCCGACCCAGCACCTCCATGCCCACCTCGGTGGACGGATCCAGGACCAGTGTCCTGTCAAAGAGCATGTGGGGCGACACCGGCGTCAACTGGATGGCCCGGTGCAACGGATCCACGATGGGCCCTCGAGCAGAGAAGGCGTACGCCGTCGACCCGGTCGGCGTGGCGGCGATCAGTCCGTCGGCAGCGTAGGAGGTGAAGGACTCCCCATCCAGGGTCACGCCCACCCGGACGGTCTGACCACCCGCCTCACCATCCGTGGCACGACGCTCCACCACCGCCTCGTTGAGGGCGTAGGCGACCACCTCGGGGACCCCACCGCCAGCCTTCCGTTGGACCTCCACCCGAAGCATCATTCGCTCCTCCAGGTCATGGTCGCCGGCTAACGCCCGTACTACCGCCGAGTGCGCTTCAGTCGGCTCGACAGTGGTTAGGTAGCCGAGTTCACCGTGGTTCACTCCCAGAATCGGTGCAGGACGTCCCGCTAGGAGGTCGACGGCCCGGAGGATCGAGCCGTCCCCACCCAGGCTCACCACAAGATCCGTGGCATCGTTCAGCCCGTCCGCGGCGAACCCCGGATCATCGGAGCGGTCCACCCGGTGACCGTCGGCCGTCAGGGATCCTGCCAGGGCCTCAGCCTGGGCAACGGCTTCCGGGCGATCCTCGTGGACGACGAGTACGACGAGCGCCATCAGGAGACCCCCTTGCTGTCATGGGTCCGGATCGCCTCGGCCACGAGTCCAGCCACATCAAGCGGCGTACCGGTCGTGCCGGTACGCACGTGGATCAGGAACTCCACGTTCCCGTCGGTACCGGTGATCGGAGATGGCATCCCCTCCATGATGGCCGCTCCGTGGCCCTGAACCGCAACGTCGACCGCCTCGAGCACTGTCGTCCACACCGTCGGGTCCCGGATCACCCCCCTACCTCGGTCCACCTCGGCCTTACCGGCCTCGAACTGGGGCTTGACCAGCAGGACCATCGGAGATCCATCGATCACCATTCCCGCCAAGTCGGCCAGCACGGTCCGCAGGGAAATGAATGACAGGTCGGCCACCAACAGGTCAAACGGAGCTCCGATTGACGAACCATCGATCCCGCGTACGTTGGTCCGCTCGTGAACCGACACCTTCGGATCGACCACAAGTCGGTGATGGAGCTGTCCGCGTCCCACGTCGACGGCAGCCACCGAGACCGCCCCTCGCTGAAGGACGCAGTCGGTGAAACCCCCTGTGCTGGCACCGACGTCAACCACCCGAAGACCTGTCGGATCGATGCCGAACCGCTCCAGCGCGGCTTCCAGCTTCCGTCCCCCCCGGGACACGTGCCGGGATGGTGGGCTAGTCACCACGACGGCCTGCCCCGGATCGACTAGGCGGGCAGCCTTTTCGGCCGGAGCGCCGTCCACGGTCACCCGTCCCGCCTCGATCACCTCACGTGCCGCACCACGACCGTCGACCAACCTGCGACGGACGAGTTCGAGGTCCAGACGTCGGCGAGTACTCACCCTGTAGACCTGTCTCCCAATGATCTGACCCCCGCCGATTGGCCAGCCAGGTGGTCCTGAACGCAGGCCAGCAGGTCATCGTGCACGGTGTCGGCGTCGGGGTCGACCGGCAGGTCGCGTGCTCCGGTAAGTCCCGACAGCACCAGAGACCAACGCCATCCCATAGCCCGGGCGAATCGGCCATCGGTGTCCGGCCGGTCGCCCACCATCACGTGACCCACCGCTGACGTGCCGACATCCACCGCAGACGCATCCGGCCCGCCCGCCAGTTCGCGCAACAGGTCACACATCGGACCGTAGGGCTTGCCGGCTAGCTCCGGTGTCACCCCGGTGGCCGCTACCACGGCGGCCAGCAGCGAGCCCGCCCCGGGGCGAAGCCCGTCATGAGCCGGAAAGGTCACGTCATCGTTGGTCCCAAGTAGTCGAGCGCCCCCGATCACGGCCTGAACACCGGCCGTCAGGCCCTGGTAGTCAAAGTCTTCGTGGAAGCCCACCACCACGGTGTCGACACGACGATCCGCAGCCCGATCGACACGCACTATCTGGGCGCCCACCCGCTCGAGTTCCTCACGGCAACCGGGACCGCACATGCAGAGCACCCGCTCCCCGCGAGACACCAGACGGGCGGCAGCCATCCCCGAAGTCACCACACCACCCATGGCCTCGATGCCGAGGCCGGCCAACTTCTCCTCGGTGTCGACCACAGGTCGTCCCGAGTTGTTGGTCACAAATAGGACGCGCTCACCTGCCTCCTGCAAGAGCCGAACCGCTTCAGCGGACCCGGGTACCCCTTCGGTACCTCGCCAGATGACGCCGTCGAGGTCCAGCGCCCACGCCATGGCCGACCCGGAGGGCCTCAGACCTCCCAGGTGGGCTGTGAACGCAGCAGGTCCCCGAGGTCGCCCTGGCCCACCTGGGCCTGGACCTCACGGATCTGGGCCGACACCGACGAGGCGAATTCGCCCCGGTCGATGGCCCGGAATACGCCAATCGGTGTAGGAGTGGCCGGCGTCTTGGCTAGGCGAGACAGTGAGAAAGCGGTCGACGGGTTTCGGATGGTCTCGTCGTGCACCAGCACGTATTCGATACCCACTTCAGCCACATCCACGATCACGACCCCCTCGGGTCGTCGGGCTACGCCGTACTGCTTCTCCGAGCCAAACAGGATCGGCTTGCCATGCTGCAAGTCGATGAGCATGTCCTCGCGCACGTCCTTCTTGGTGATCGACGCGAACACGCCATCGTTGAAGACATTGCAGTTCTGGAGTACCTCCACGAACGCCGCACCCTCGTGTTCGTGTGCCCGACGGAACGTGTCCTGCATGTGATGGCGGTCCATGTCGTGCGTCCGCGCCACGAAGGTGGCCTCTGCCCCGAGGGCCACGCTGATCGGGTTGAAGGGCCGGGCCACCAAGCCGACAGGGGACGACTTGGTCACCTTGCCCTTCTGGCTAGTCGGTGAGAACTGGCCCTTGGTCAGGCCGTAGATCTGGTTGTTGAACAGAAGGACGTTGAGATTGATGTTGCGGCGCAGGGCGTGGATCAAGTGGTTCCCGCCGATGGACAACATGTCTCCGTCGCCACCAATCACCCAGACGTCCAGGTCGGGGCGGGCCATGGCCAGGCCGGTGGCAACCGCCGGGGCACGACCGTGGATGGTGTGCACCCCGTAGGTGTTCATGTAGTACGGAAAGCGGGCCGCACAGCCGATGCCGGAGATGAACACCGTCTTCTCCCGACGCACGCCCAACTCGGGCATGAGTAGTTGCAGGGCGGTCAGGATCGAGTAGTCCCCGCAACCGGGGCACCAGCGGACCTCCTGGTCGCTGGTCCAGTCGGCCCGGGACGTTTCCGGAACCGGGCCATCATCGACATCGGTCGCCGGGTTTAGCAGGTCGGTCATCAGGCTGTCACTCCCTCTTTATGGCCGGCGGGTCCGTCGAGGGCCTCCGTGATGGCGAACTGGATCTCTCCGGCCGTGAACGGCTGCCCCTTCACCTTGGACAACGGCTGGGCGTCGACCAGGTACTCGGCCCGCAGGATACGAACCAACTGGCCCAGGTTCAGTTCGGGCACCAGCACCCTCTGGTACGACCGTAGAAGGTCACCCAGATTGGCCGGCAGCGGGTTTAAGTGCGTCAGGTGGACGTGGTCGACCCGACCACCGGCGACTCGGACCCGTCGGGCCGCACCTGCAATAGCACCCCATGTGGAGCCCCATCCCACCACTAGGAGGTCAGCGTCCCCCTCGGAACCCTCCTCCAGTTCTGCCTCGGGCACTGGGATCGCTGCGATGCGGTCGTTGCGCAGGTGGACCATGTGCTCGTGGTTGTCGGGGTCGTAGCTAACGTTGCCCGACCCGTCCTCCTTCTCGATGCCCCCGAGGCGGTGCATGAGCTCCGGGGTGCCCGGCAAGGCGATCGGACGGTTGCCGTCCTCACCCCGCAGGAATGGCCAGAACGTGCCATTGCCGTCCTCGTCCACCATGTTGAACTCCGTGGCGTACCGAACCTCAATGGTCGGCAGGCCGTCGACCTCGGGTAGTCGCCACGGCTCAGAACCGTTGGCTAGGTAGCCATCGGACAGAAACATCACCGGGGTCTGGTGGACCAGGGCGATCCGGGCAGCCTCAATGGCCATGTCAAAGCAGTCCGACGGTGTCCGGGCGGCCACGATAGGCATCGGCGACTCCCCATGGCGTCCGTACATGGCCATCAGCAGGTCGGCGGCCTCGGTCTTGGTAGGCAGGCCGGTGGACGGGCCGCCTCGCTGGATGTCAACCACGATCAGCGGCAACTCGAGGCTGATAGCCAGACCCATGGCCTCGCCCTTGAGCGCCACGCCCGGACCGCTGGTGGTGGTCACGCCCAACGATCCGCCGTACGAAGCGCCGATCGCCGCGCCGATCGCCGCGATCTCGTCCTCGGCCTGGAAGGTCGTCACGCCAAAGGCCTTGTGCTTGGACAGTTCGTGGAGGATGTCGGTCGCCGGCGTGATGGGGTACGAACCCAGGTATAGCGGAAGGCCGCTGAGCTGCGAGGCTGCAACTAGGCCCCACGACAGCGCCGTGTTCCCATTGATGTTGGTATAGGTGCCCGGTGCCAGCGGGGCCGCCTTAACGATGACCCGCTGGGATCCCAACTCAGCCGTCTCGCCATAGGCATGGCCGGCGTTGAAGGCTGCCCGGTTCGCCGCGATGATCAGGTCCTTGCCGGCGAACTTGGACTCGATCCAGTCCATAGTCGGCTCGATGGGACGGCTATACATCCACGACAGCAGACCGAGGGCGAAGAAATTCTTGGACCGGTCGGCGTCACGTGGCTTGACCCCGAACTCGGCGCACGCCTCCTTGGTCAGCGAGGTCATCGGAACCTGGATCAGGCTGTAGCCCGCCAGGTCTTCGTCATCGAGCGGATTGTGGTCGTACCCGGCCTTAGCCAGGTTGCGCTCCTCGAACGTGTCCCTGTTGACAATCAGCGTCCCACCGGGGACCAGCGTGTGCAGGTCAGACTTCAACGCCGCGGGGTTCATGGCCACAAGCACGTCAGCTGCGTCACCGGGGGTAGTGATGTCGTGGTCCGAGATGTGGACCTGGAACGCCGATACGCCAGCCATAGTGCCGGCAGGGGCCCGAATCTCGGCCGGGTACTCGGGCAGCGTGGCCAGGTCGTTGCCAAACATCGCGCTGGCGTTGGTGAACCGGTCGCCCGTCAGCTGCATGCCGTCGCCCGAGTCGCCAGCGAACCGAATGATTACCTCGTCGAGAGCGGGTGCCGAGGGGGCCTCCGCGATGTCCGTCACGTTGCTTCCTCCACCCGGCTTCGTTGCCTCTGGTCGCTCGTGTCGCGTCGGCCGACGGATCTCCGTGGACGACGTGCCGACCCTAACCGCGGGCCTTTCCCCCCACCGCGATGGAGACGGTGAGTTCTGGTGCAATTGGTCACAGTCTCCGGCCCACCTGTCCACACCTATCCACTGCCTAAACCCCTGTCCGATAGTCGTCGAAGGGCTCGTCTCTCTGCTGCAGGGCAGTGGTCAACCCCGACTCGGCCACCTCGGAGAGGAACTCGGCCATGGACTCCGTGTGCACACCCAGTGCACAGATCTCGGTCCCGGCCCGTAGGCCGGCCCGTAGGCCCATGTACTCCATCTGTCGATGCACGGCTCGCTTGTTGAGCTGAACCACGTCAGAGGGCATGGTGGCGATCCGGCCGGCCACCTTGAGAACCATGGCCTCCAGTTCCTCTGGCGGGGCCGATGCGTTGGCCCAGCCCAGCTCCACGGCCTCGATCCCGGTAATCGCGTCGCCGGTGACCATCATCTCCATGGCCTTACGCATACCCAGGAACCAAGCGTGGAAATGCATGTCGGGAACACCGAAGCGCACCGCCGGGTAGCCCATGCGTGCGTCGTCGGCCACGTAGACCAAGTCGCACCCGGTGGCCAGTTCGCTCCCACCGGCCAAGCACCAGCCGTGCACCTGAGCAATCACCGGCTTGGCAAGGTCCCAGATCCCCATCCACCCGTCAGTCACGTGCCGGGGCCACTGACCGTCGCCGGGTGTGGTCGGGAACGGTAGGTCGTGACCCGCGTTGCCACCCCCCAAGTCGTACCCGGCCGAAAAGCAGGAACCAGCGCCCCGGACGATGGTCACCCGGATTTCATCATCGATGTCGGCGGCCAAAAGGGCCTCGAGTAGAGCACCACGTAGTGGGTGGCTCAGGGCATTGCGCTTATCGGGCCGGTTCAGCGTCAGCCGTCGAACCCCGTCGGCCGGGTTGTCAACCAGCAGCACCTCGTCGGACATCCTCGTCACTACCTCCCCGGGCTCCCCGAACTCTCTGCACCGTCCCTTAGCCGGTTCCCGGCACCCTAGATCGCTCCTTGGAGCAAATAGCCCCAGCGGATCGGCTAACCCATCCGCTGGCTATGGCAGCCCGGAAAAGACTAAAAAGAAACCTCAGGACAGGGCGCGGACACGAGCCACCACGTCAGCGAACTGGCGATCGTGATTTCTCACCCAGGTGAACATCTCCCGAGCCCGGGGCTCAGCGCCGGACCGCTCGTAGAGGTCAGCCAACGCGTAAGCCCGCCGGAGGTGGTGGTCACGGACACGCGATGGGATGCGCCAACCCCTCTCGAGCATGGCGACGGCTTCACTGAGTCGACCTTGGTCGGCCAACGCACCAGCGGCCACTAAACGGCCCTCGGTGACGAGCGCACCGCTGGGAGAGGCATCCCGGAGTTCGATCCACAGCGCATTCACGTCGTCCCACCGGCCCTGAGCACGGTGGCAGTCGGCCAACACTGGGTGCTGTTCGGTGCTTCCAGTCATGTCCCGGAAGACCTCTAATCGCTTGGTCGCCGCCTTCCAGTGGCCCATCCGGTAGTGCACGAGCCCAAGCAACTCAACTACCTCGGGTACCTCGGGCGCCCGCTCGACCAGTTGGTTCAGGATCCGGCGGGCATCCTGGAAGCGGTCCTCAGAGAATGCGCGGGCCGCCTCCTCCAGACGACCAGCGGCCTTACCCCCGGCCCGATCCCCAAGTGAACGGCGTAGCAGAACGCCAGCATCAGGCAGGCGGCGGGGCGCTTCAGGAAGCGGATGACGCTCCACTGCTCGCGGACTAGAGCGGCCGGTGCGGCTACCCCCGCGCGCCACCGCCTCGGCGGCCTCGTCCCTCAGGCGGTCAGATCGCTCGGGCTCGGGACGACGGGGTCTAGTCGTCCGCTCGGCGGTCCGTTCCCTGCGCTCGGGGCGGTCCTCGTGTTCCTCGCGCTCGAGACGGCCGGCACCACGTCGTGCCACTCCCCCCCAGCTGGACGGACCGGCCGCATCGGGACCCCTACGCCGGCGATCCGGCCGCTCACCCGGCCCGACCCGACGGTCACCGCGCCGCCCCCGATCGTCGTTTCCCCCTCGACGAGAACCGCCCCCGGAACCTGACCGCCGATCGCCGTCACGGGGCCCACCTTTTGAGCCACCTCGGCCTCCCGAACCACGAGGGCCCCTACCACCGTGACCGTCGCTCGGACCGCCACCGGACCCACCACGGGAACCATCGCGGGACTGGGCCATGAGCGGGGAGGCTACCGGGACGCCCCCTCCGGCCCGGCGTGACGTACTACCCAGATCACCCCAAAACGCGCCCGAGCGGGACCCAGAGGGTCCCGCTCGTAGCGTTCGAAATCCGGCGGCGTCCTACTCTCCCAGGGACACTCGTCCCAAGTACCATCGGCGCTGGCGGGCTTAACTGCCGTGTTCAGAATGGGAACGGGTGTGACCCCGCCGCCATGGCCACCGAAACCGGTTGGATCCGTACCGGTAACGGCACAGATGCGATTC
>JASLKB010000049.1:0-13887 GCA_030747775.1 Acidimicrobiales bacterium
GGCCGAGTTGTACGGCGAGGATGAGATTGCTGCCGTTGAGGCTGAATCTGACGAGGCTGGCGAAGAGGTTGCTTCCACAGACGAGGCTGGCGAAGAGGTTGCTTCCACAGACGAGGCTGGCGAAGAGGTTGCTTCCACAGAAGACGCTGGCGAAGAGCTCGTCGAAGACGAGACCACCGAGGCCTGATCCTCTGGACCTGAAGGGCTAGAGCCGGTTCACGTGCTCGAGATCGGTCTGACCGGCAGCATCGGTTCAGGAAAGTCCACGGTTGCGGCACTTCTCGTTGAGCGAGGAGCCGTCCTTCTTGACGCTGACGCCATCGTCCGAGAGATTCAGGAACCCGGTACGCCTGTGTTCGCCGCCATGGTCGAACGATGGGGTGATGGCATCGTTGCCGACGATGGGACCCTGGACCGCCAAGCAGTAGCCGATCGTGCTTTCGGGAATGTCGACGAGTTGGCTGCCCTCAACGCCATCGTCCATCCGGCGGTAGCCGACGAAATGACCCGCCGCCGGGAGGCTCTGGCTGGCACCGATGCCACGGTGATCCTGGACATTCCCCTGCTGGTCGAGTCGGGCCACGAGGGCCTCGCAGGGATCATCGTGGTTGATGTTGATCCCGAACTGGCCGTGGAACGCCTAATCAAGTACCGGGGCTTCGCCGAGACTGATGCCCGGGGACGGATCGCCCGCCAGGCGTCACGGACGGACCGTTTGGCTCGGGCCGACGTCGTGGTCGACAACAGCGGTTCCCTCGAGGACCTGATAGCCCAGGTAGACAACGTTCAGGCCTGGCTGGATGGTCTGGACCGACCACCGCTCGATCAGCCGGTGAATCGGATCGGGAGCAGCTCCGAGAGCCATTGACCCGCAGAGGAGTCAGGTGGTGGGTGCTGAGTACGCTCGCCAGATGGCCCTGCAGCCCGGTGAGGAGACGCCCACGGGCACAGTGGGGCCCGCCCGCGGACAGCCGTTTCGGGTGGAGGCGCCGTTTGCGCCGGCCGGCGACCAGCCAAAGGCGATCGCCGAACTGGCAGATGGGATCGAAGGCGGAGAGCGTTTCCAGACGCTGCTGGGGATCACCGGCAGCGGTAAGAGCGCCACCATTGCCTGGACCATCGAAAAGGTTCAGCGTCCGACTCTGGTAATCGCCCCAAACAAAGCCTTGGCTGCTCAGTTGGCCAACGAACTACGTGAGTTCTTCCCCGACAACCGGGTCGAGTACTTCGTTTCGTACTACGACTATTACCAACCCGAGGCATACCTTCCGACTTCGGACACGTTCATCGAGAAGGACTCATCGGTGAACGACGAGATCGACCGTCTTCGGCATTCGGCCACGGCGTCGCTTCTAACCCGGCGCGACACGATCGTGGTGGCCTCGGTGTCTTGCATCTATGGCCTCGGCTCGCCGGATCACTATGAGGGCCAACTCCTCGTGCTTGAGGTCGGCCAGACCATCGACCATCGAGCCACCCTCGGACGCCTGATCGACCTGCGCTACGAGCGCAATGACATGGTGCTGGGCAGGGGGAAGTTCCGGGTTCGGGGTGACACCGTGGAACTCCACCCGGCGTACGAGGAGACGGCGTTTCGGATCTCTCTGTTCGGAGACGAGGTCGAGGCCATCACCGAGGTCGACCCCCTCACTGGTGAACACCTGCGTCAACTCGACGACCTGGTCGTCTTTCCGGCAACTCACTACATGGCTGACGCTGCCAATATTCGCCGGGCAATCGGGGGGATCGAAGTTGAACTGAACGAACGCCTGCAGGTCTTTGGGGCTACTGAGAAACTGTTGGAGGCTCAGCGACTCCGGATGCGAACCGAACACGACCTTGAGATGCTCGGCGAGTTGGGTTACTGCAATGGAGTGGAGAACTACTCCATGCATCTGGATGGCCGTTCCTACGGGGATAGGCCGTACACGTTGCTGGACTACTTCCCCGATGACTTTCTGGTCGTTCTCGACGAGTCCCATGTGGCTGTGCCGCAGTTGCATGGACAGTACGCAGGTGACCGCAGCCGCAAGGAGACGCTCATTGAGCACGGTTTCCGACTCCCGTCGGCGGCGGACAACCGCCCGCTCACCTTCGACGAGTTCACTGGTCGGGTCGGCCAGGTGGTGTTCTTGTCGGCTACGCCGGGTAACTGGGAACTGGAGAACTCGAGCCGGGTGGTCGAGCAGATCGTTCGTCCCACTGGCTTGGTGGATCCCGAAGTGGTGGTTCGACCAACCAAGGGCCAGATCGACGACTTGCAAGAGATGATCATCGGGCGGGTGGCCGCCGAGCAGCGGGTGCTGGTCACTACGTTGACAAAGAAGATGGCAGAGGACCTCACCGACTACCTGTTGGAGCAGGGCGTCCGGGTCCGTTACCTGCACTCGGACATTGACACCGTTAGACGCATCGAGATCCTGCGTGACCTGCGGTTGGGGGAGTTTGACGTCCTGGTCGGGATCAACCTGCTGCGGGAGGGCCTGGACTTGCCGGAGGTCTCGCTGGTGGCCATTCTGGATGCCGACAAGGAGGGCTTCTTGCGGAGCGAGACGTCCCTCGTGCAGACCATTGGTCGGGCTGCTCGTAACGTGGACGGGCAGGTCGTGATGTACGCCGACGCGATCACGCCGTCTATGCGGCGGGCCATCTCTGAAACTCAGCGTCGACGGGCACTCCAGCAGGCCCACAATGTCGAACACGGCATTGACCCACAGACAGTCCGCAAGGCGGTCAGTGACATCCTCTCGATGATTCGCCCGGACCAAACGGCGCCCACCCCAAGGGGTCGAAATCGGCGGGCCGAACGCCTGATCGAAGACTTTGCCGAGATGGGCATCGACGATCTCCAGCGTTTGTTGTTCACTCTCGAACAGGAGATGGGGGAAGCGGCCGCTGACCTCCGGTTCGAGTACGCGGCCAGGTTGCGTGATGAGATCCGCGAAGTCGAACGCGAACTCCGGGACCTTGCTGAGGCCAACTGATCGGGGTGTCCGGTATCGGCCCGTAGGCTCGCCCGGATGTCTGACCGGCTGATCGTCAAGGGCGCGCGGGAAAACAATCTCCGCGACATTGACCTGGACCTCCCGCGAGACCAACTCATCTGCTTCACCGGGATCTCCGGGTCTGGGAAGTCGTCCTTGGCCTTTGACACCATCTACGCCGAGGGTCAGCGACGCTACGTGGAGTCCCTGTCGGCATACGCCCGACAGTTCTTGGGTCAGATGGACAAACCTGACGTCGATTTCATCGAGGGCCTCTCACCAGCCATCTCCATCGACCAGAAGAGCGCATCGCGCAACCCTCGCTCGACGGTCGGCACCATCACCGAGGTGTACGACTATCTACGTCTCCTCTACGCGCGGATCGGCATTCCCCACGACCCGGAGACCGGCGAGCGCCTGGTCCGCCAGACACCCCAACAGATCGTCGACCGAATTCTGGAGATGGAGCCGGGCACCCGGTTTCAGGTCTTGGCCCCTGTGGTCCGTGGCCGCAAAGGTACCTACGACACCCTGTTGGGGGACCTGGCGAGCCAAGGCTTCAGTCGGGTCATCGTGGATGGGGAGTCACACGAGTTGGCCGACTTGGAGCGGGGTGAACTCGACCTAGCTCGCTATGAGATGCACACCATCCAGGTGGTGGTGGACCGTTTGGTTCTCAAGGACAATATTGAGCGCCGTCTGACTGAGTCCATGGAGGCGGCACTGGCTCTCGCCGAGGGGATTGCCGAGGTACAGGTGGTGCCACGGGACGGCGAGACCGATGCTGATGGCGACCTCATCGAGGGCCGCACAATCGTATTTAGTCAGCACCTGTCGCGTCCCAGCGACGGACGATCCTTCGAGGACCTGGCGCCACGCAACTTCTCGTTCAACAGCCCATACGGGGCCTGTGAACACTGCGACGGGTTGGGCACGGTGTTCCAAGTGGATGCCGACCTAGTGGTCCCCAATCCCGATCTGGGTGTAGGGGAGGGGGCAATCGCCCCATGGTCGGGCGGGAACAACCGGTACTTCGGTCGCCTCGTGGAGGCTGTTGCCGAAGAACTGGGCATCGACCCGACCACGCCCTGGTCCAAGCTCCCAAAGAAGGTCCGAACAACCTTTATGGACGGCGGCCTGAAGGGGCGGGTACAGGTCCGGTACAAGAACCGCTTCGGCCGGACCCGCGTCTATTCGGCCAACTTCGAGGGCGTGATGCCGTACCTCCGTCGTCGGCACCGCGATGCCGAAAGTGATTCGGCCAGGGAGCACATCGAGGGCTACATGCGTCAGGTCGCCTGCCCAGACTGTCTCGGCGCCCGCCTCAACCCGCTCTCGCTAGCTGTAACCATCGACGGTCATTCAATCTCGGAGGTCTGTGGCCTGTCCATCGCCGATACCGCAGAGATGCTACGGGACCTCGAGCTGACAGATCGAGAGGCAATGATCGCCGAACAGGTCCTCAAAGAGATCAATGCACGGTTGGGGTTCCTGCTCGACGTGGGTCTCGACTACCTGTCCCTGTCCCGGTCAGCAGCCACACTGGCTGGCGGTGAAGCCCAGCGCATCCGGCTGGCCTCCCAGATCGGAAGTGGCCTGGTGGGCGTGCTGTATGTCCTCGATGAGCCGTCTATCGGCCTTCACCAGCGGGACAACCAGCGGCTCATCGAGACGCTGGTCCGACTGCGCGACCTAGGTAACACCGTGATCGTGGTCGAGCATGACGAGGAAACCATCAGGGCGTCGGATCACGTGGTTGACATTGGTCCCGGGGCTGGTGAGCACGGTGGATCGGTCGTCCACTCGGGACCAGTTAAGGGTCTCCTAATCAAGAAGGGATCGCTCACGGGGCAGTATCTCTCAGGAAAGAAAGAGATCGCCGTCCCGCATATCCGACGGCCGGGCGACGGCTCTTACTTGGTAGTGCGAGGAGCCCGTGAAAACAATCTCCGAGATCTAGATGTAGCCATCCCAACGGGACGCTTCGTGGCGGTCACAGGGGTGTCCGGGTCCGGCAAGTCCACGCTGGTCAACGAGATCCTGCACAAGGGTTTGATGCAGAAGGTGTACCGGTCGAAGGTTCCGCCGGGGCTCCACCGGTCGATCGAGGGAGTCGAGGCCGTGGACAAGGTCATCAACATCGACCAAACTCCGATCGGTAGAACTCCGAGATCCAACGCAGCCACCTACACCGGGGTGTTTGATCACGTTAGGAAACTCTTCGCCAAGACCGAGGAGTCTCGGATCCGGGGATACCAGCCGGGACGGTTCAGTTTCAACGTGAAGGGCGGCCGGTGTGAGGCTTGCGCTGGCGACGGGACCATTCGCATCGAGATGCACTTCCTGCCCGACGTGTACGTGCCGTGCGAGATTTGCAAGGGCCAGCGCTATAACCGAGACACGCTGGACATCCGGTTCAAGGGGTGCACCATTGCCGACGTACTGGACATGCCGTGTTCGGAGGCTCTCATGTTCTTCGAAAACCAACCTTCGATCACTCGCCACATGCAGACGCTGGTGGACGTGGGCCTTGGTTATGTACGTCTGGGACAGTCAGCACCCACCCTGTCGGGGGGGGAAGCGCAGCGGGTGAAGCTGGCCAGCGAGTTAGCAAAACGACCGACCGGTCACACCGTCTACATCCTTGACGAACCGACTACTGGCCTCCACTTTGAGGACGTACGTAAACTGCTCGGCGTACTCAACCGGCTGGTGGACCAGGGCAACTCGGTCATCGTGATCGAGCACAACCTCGACGTAGTCAAGACCGCAGACTGGCTCGTCGACCTCGGTCCGGAGGGAGGCAGTGGCGGGGGGTGCCTCGTGGCCGAGGGGACACCGGAGCAGGTAGCCACGGTACCCGACAGTCACACCGGCCGGTATCTGGCCGGAATGCTCAACCGTTAGATCCTCCCGAGAGCCGGTTGCCTAGGTGTGACCGGCTCCGGGCTGGTGCCTACGCTCAGGTAATGGTCGAGCGTCCCCCGATGGGCACCATTCCCGATGCCCCCGGGTCCTACCAGTTCCGTGACGGCGAGGGTCGGGTGCTGTACGTAGGCAAGGCCAAGAGTCTCAGGAGTCGCTTGAACAGTTACTTCGGCCGCAGGGACCGGATGGCGACCCGTACTGCCCAGATGTTGGACGAGGCCACCGATGTTGAGTGGATCCAGGTGGCTAACGAACTCGAGGCCCTCATGCTGGAGTTCACACTCATCCAAGAGCATCGACCCCGCTTCAACGTCGACCTCAAGGACGATAAGTCGTACCCGTTGCTGGCCATCACCACCAGCGATGAGTGGCCGCGACCCATGGTGACCCGGGGGAAGCGCCGCCGGGGGGTGCGCTACTTCGGGCCGTACGGGCATGCCGGGGCCATACGCGAGACCCTGGATCTCCTACTGCGGACGTTTCCGGCCCGGACTTGTCCGGACACCAAGTTCCGCGAGCATCAACGACAGGGGCGACCATGCCTCCTGTTTCACATCGAGAAGTGCAGCGGACCATGTGTTGGAGAGGTATCACGTGAGAAATACGACGCCATTGTCGCCGATCTAATCCGGTTTCTGGAGGGTGATGCCGATGAGGTGGTGGGTCGACTCCGATCCGATATGGAGGCCGCCTCTGAAGCTCTCGAATTTGAGGTCGCGGCCCGCCATCGCGACCGTCTCTCCAGCGTGCTTCGTGCTCTTGAGAAGCAGCAGATGGTGGCGGCCCGTAACGAGGACCTTGACGTCTTCGGCCTTGCCGGTGACGACCTGGAGGTGGCGGCCCAGGTCTTCTATGTCCGACGAGGCCGAGTGGTGGGACGCAAGGGCTTCGTAGTGGAGCGGGCAGAAGACCTTGTCCGGAGCGACCTGATGGCCGAGATCGTCTCAGCGCACTATCGAGACGACCCGCCGAGAGGAGTCCCTCGGCAGGTGCTGGTTCCCGATGAACCGACCAACGGTCTATTGCTGGAGCAATGGTTGTCCGGCGTACGTGAGCGGCCGGTCACCATTCGGGTACCGATGCGGGGCGACAAGCGCGCGCTCTTGGAGACGGTGACCCGTAACGCGGATGAGGAGTTCACTCGTCACCGCATGAAGCGGGCCTCGGACCACAACAGTCGGGCCCGGGCCCTGAACGAGATCCAGGAGGCCCTGTCGCTGCCGGAGGCCCCACTGCGCATCGAGTGTTACGACATGAGCCACCTGCAGGGCACCGACTACGTAGGTTCGATGGTGGTGTTGGAGGACGGCCTGCCCCGGACGTCGGAGTATCGGCGCTTCCGGATTCGACACGTGGAAGGCAACGATGACTACGCGGCGATGGCCGAAGTTCTCACCCGACGACTTGCAGCGTTCCTCGAGGAGCAGGCCATGCCGGTCGACGAACGGCCTGGACGGTTCGCCTACCCACCGCAACTCCTTCTGGTGGATGGTGGGAAGGGGCAACTGGGGGTAGCCGAACGGGTAGTAGCCGACCTGGGCCTGGCCGACCGGATCCCGGTGGCGTCACTGGCCAAGCAATTCGAGCAGGTCTATCGACCGGGTAACCCGGAGCCGGTACGAATCCCTCGTGGGTCTGAAGCGTTGTACTTACTCCAGAGGATCCGCGATGAGTCTCACCGGTTCGCCGTGGCATACCACCGGCAGTTGCGGTCCAAGCGGATGACGGGCTCGGTGCTCGATGACATCAGGGGCTGGGTCCGGCTCGGCGCAGCCGATTGGTCTCGGTTTTCGGTGGGGTTCGGGCAGTACAGAAGGCGTCGCTGGAGGACCTCCAGGCCCTCAGTTGGCTTCCCGACGAGGTCGCCGAGGCCATATACGCCAAAGCCCACAAGGTCGACTGAGGAACTCAACCGCTGGCTATGGCGGCGATGGCCGCCAGAGCTACCACCAGGCCGACCACCTGGGTTCTTGCCATGCGTTCCTTGAGCACGTAGCGGGCCAGAAGCACGGTGGATGCAGGATAGAGGGAACCTAATACGACGACCAGGCTCAACATCCCGTGGTGGACGGCGACGAGGATGGCGAGATTTGCCGCCATATCTAGGACCCCGGCCCCGACGATGGCTCCTCTTGCCTCGTCTCGGCGCGGGATGGGCGAACGGCCAATCCGGGCCAGCAGTATGAGGGCGAGTCCCGCCGACACCACCCGGGCACTTACTAGTGGCCACGGAGTGGTGGCCT
Source organism: Acidimicrobiales bacterium (assembly GCA_030747775.1). Lineage (GTDB taxonomy): Bacteria > Actinomycetota > Acidimicrobiia > Acidimicrobiales > MedAcidi-G1 > UBA9410. The sequence continues at coordinate 8,156 of JASLKB010000049.1, forward strand.
CGGCGGTCAGGTCCATGCAGATGAAGAACCCGCCGAAGCCCATACCTGACAGGAGGGCCACGCCGACCAGGCCCGGTGTCGCAGTACCGGCACCAGGCTCTTGGCCGGACGCCCGGGACACAAGGAGGATCGCGGCCAGTCCGAGGACCACGCCGACTATCTGTGGAGCGCTGAGGCGGTCACCGAAGTAGATGCCCCACAGGGCTGGCACCGCAGCGTTGCTTACCGCCGTGATCGGAGCGACCACAGCCATCGGTCCCCGACCCAGGGAGTGGTAGAGGCACGTGATACCCACGACGCCAGCGACGCCCGCGATGCCTCCGATGCCCAGGTCCCTGAGGGTGATGGCGTCGGCCATGAAAGGTGTCACCGACAGAATGAGGAAGAGACCCACCACGTGAGAGGCAGCCACCACCACCAGGACATGGGTCCTACGCGACGCTACGCCGCCTAGAAAGTCCCCGGCACCGAAGAGGGCCGATGAGACCAGGGCGAGGATGATGGCCATCCGAGGAGGGTACGGCTACCCGTGGAAGGCTCGATGGCATGCATGACGTCGACCTGCCACAGGATCCGTGGGAGCAGCACGCTGGCTGGTGGCAGGAGGGCTTCACGGACGGCGTCGACGCCGAGTATGACCAACAGATCATCCCGTTAGCTGAGGCCCTCCTGGCGGGGTATGACCGCGTCCTGGACGTTGGTGCGGGGGAGGGTCAGCTCAGCCGGGCGGCTATTGCCGGCGGTGCGTCACTCGTGGTTGGGGTAGACCCGACCGATGCGCAGACCGTGGAGGCGACTCGTCGGGGGGGTGGACCTAGGTTCCTGCGGTCGATGGCTGATGGTCTGCCGTTCTCCGACGGGTCATTCGACGCCGTGGTGGCATGCCTAGTGTTCGAGCACATCGAGGCGGTGGACGAGGCGGTGGCCGAAGTGGCCCGGGTACTGGTCAACGGCGGTCGATTTGCATTTTTTCTGAACCATCCGCTCATCCAGACTCCAGGCAGCGGTTGGGTTGATGATCAGATCATGGAGCCGCCCGAGCAGTACTGGCGGATTGGTCCTTACCTGGTGGAGTCCATCGAATCAGAGGAGGTGGCCAAGGATGTGTTTCTACCCTTCGTCCACCGACCGGTTAGCCGCTACGTGAACACCATGGCCGACCATGGTCTCGTTCTCCGTCGGATGCACGAACCGGCACCGCCCGAGGGCTTTCTGAAACGGGCCGCCGAGTATCGGCAGGCCGCGACCATCCCGAGACTGCTGGTTCTAGTGGCCGAGCGTGAGCCCCGCTAAGTACCCAATGGGGGTGTGGGCACCCCGTCTAACATTGGGACCATGAGCGACCTGCTGGTCATCACTGGACTATCGGGTGCTGGTCGGAGCGAGGTGGCCAAGGACCTCGAGGACCTGGGCTGGTTTGTCATCGACCGTTTGCCGCCCGATATTGCCACCAAGGTCGCTGATCTGGCCGTGGGTCCGGCAGCGCCCTGGGAACGCGTGGGTTTTGCGTTGCGGGCTGACGTGAATGGCGGTGAGACGCTACAGACCGTTTCCGAACTACGAGAGATAGCTGAACGCCTGAGAGTCGTATTTTTGGACTGCTCTACCGAGACGCTGGTTCGGCGCTACGAATCGAGTCGACGTCCACACCCGTCACCGGTGGACGCCGGCCTAGTGGAGGCCATCGAGGCCGAGCGGGCGCTGATGGAACCAGTTCGCATAGCGGCCGATCTGGTGCTGGACACCTCAGACCTCAATGTTCACGAATTGCGGGACCGGGTAGCCCGCCTGTACGGCGAGTCCGACGATCGCCCCATGCGCACCACTGTCACCTCGTTTGGCTACAAGCATGGTCTCCCTCGTGACGCCGACCTCGTGTTGGATTGTCGGTTCCTGCCTAACCCGCACTGGATTCCAGAACTGCGTCCTTTGACCGGGTTGGACGGTCCAGTCCGGGAGCACGTCCTGAGTCACGAGGTGACCCAGGAGTTCTTGGACCAGACTGGTGACCTGCTGGGGATGCTCATGCCGGCCTATGTCGCTGAGGGGAAGTCGTACCTGTCGATCGCCCTCGGATGCACTGGCGGGCGTCACCGTTCGGTGGCGGTAGCCGAGACGGTGGCCGAGATGCTGAGGGGGCGGGAGTTCGACCCTGTGGTCGTCCATCGCGACGTTGGACGGTGACCACTAGCGAAGGAGGCCCGGCCAGGGTCTGTGCCCTGGGCGGCGGACATGGGCTGGCCACCAGCCTCAGAGCTGTTCGGGGGTACGCCGAGGAGATTACGGCGGTGGTGTCTATCGCCGACGACGGTGGGTCCAGTGGACGCATTCGTTCGGCCATTGGCGGCCCTGCACCCGGTGACCTGCGGCGCTGCTTCGAGGCACTCGGTGACGGTTCGATGCTGACCGCTGAAATGGGTTGGCGGTTCAACGGGGGCGAACTGGAAGGTCACGCACTAGGAAATCTCTTGATCGCCGGGCTGATCGCCGCCTCCGATGATCTCGTATCCGCGCTCGACGAGGTGTGTCGTTTGGTGGGCTCCGTGGGGCGGGTACTTCCGGCTACGTCGATACCTGTCGATCTGGTGGCGGATACGGGGGAGTGGGAGGTCGAAGGCCAGGTGGCCGTGCACCGGGCCTCCGGTGTGGTGGGGTTACGTCTCGACCCCTCCGACGCCACTGCGCCACCTGAGACGGTCGTTGCCATTGAGTCGGCTGACCAGGTGGTTCTGGGGCCCGGATCCTTCTTCACGAGCGTGCTGGCCGCCACATTGTCCGATGACGTGCGGGTGGCATTGGGCCGACGGGCCGGACCCCTAGTCCTCGTGGCGAACCTGACTCGAGACCGCGAGAGCCCGATGGACCTTGCTGACCACGTGCAGCTGTTGGATCAACATGGCGTCCTACCCGACGTGGTCCTGATGGACGACAGGTCGGAACGGACCCCACCGACGGGCGTCGAGGTGGTTCGGGCGTCGATAGCTGGCCGGGAGGGTCGGATACATGATCCCGTGCTCCTGGGGGAGGCCCTGGCTTCCTGCCACAGGAACATGTGACCCTTTTCCATGGTGAGACGCGTGGTCGGGCCCGCGTCATCGGCTAGGAATACGGGGTCTGAATTTCCGTCGATTAGCGGCGTCAGGCCACGAATCGCAGACCAGGCGGACACCCGCCACAGGAGGCATCACTTTCAATGACCGTCCGTGTGGGCATCAATGGATTCGGCCGAATCGGCCGTAACTTCTTCAGGGCCGCCAGGGCCAAGGGGGCGGACCTCGATTTCGTCGCGGTGAACGACCTGGGGTCCATCGACACCATGGCGTTCCTGCTGGGCAACGACTCGGTGCATGGCCGTCTGGACGCCAATATCGAGGCCACCCATGACGGAATCATCGTCGACGGCCAGAAGATCAAGGTCTTGTCCGAGCGCGACCCCGGCAATCTGCCGTGGGGTGACCTGGGCGTCGACATCGTGATCGAGTCGACCGGCTTCTTTACTGCACGTGACACAGCGGCCCTGCATCTGACCGGGGGAGCTAAGAAGGTCATCATCTCGGCGCCGTCGGGGGATTGCGACGCCACGTTTGTGGTTGGCGTGAACGATGACGACTACGACCCGGCTAAGCACCATGTGATCTCAAACGCCTCGTGTACCACGAATTGCTTCGTGCCCATGATCAAGGTGCTTGACGATGCCTTCGGCGTGGAACAGGGATTCATGACCACCACACACGCCTACACGGGCGACCAGAGCCTCGTCGACGGCCCCCACAGTGACCTTCGACGGGCCCGTGGCGCGGCGGTGAACATTGTCCCGACTTCGACCGGTGCCGCCCGGGCCACGAGCTTGGTGATGCCCAAGATGAAGGGGAAGCTGGACGGTATATCCCTGCGGGTGCCGATCCCTGACGGTTCAATCACCGACTTCGTCGGCACGTTGACGAAGAACGCCACCGTCGAGCAGGTCAATGAGGCCTACGCCGCGGCGGCTAAGAGTGGCGCGCTATCCAAGGTTCTGGACTACAGCACCGATCCACTGGTGTCGTCCGACATCGTGGGTCGTCCGGCCTCCTGTACTATCGATGCCGGCCTTACTATGGCCGTTGGCAATATGGTCAAAGTCTGCGGTTGGTACGACAACGAGATGGGCTATTCGACCCGTCTGGTGGACCTCACGAAGATCGTCGGGGACTTGACGTCCCAAGAAGGCCCGCTCCACGAAGACGGCCAAGCGTAAGTAGACGAACAGCCGGCTGGCGGTTCAGACGGAACACGATGATGGACGTCCCGGAGTTGGAGGACCTAGGCGACCTGACGGGTCGACGGGTATTGGTCCGGTGCGACTTCAACGTGCCGTTGGCCGATGGGATGATCACCGATGACCTGCGTATCCGGGCTGCCGTACCAACATTGCGGTACCTCATCGATGCTGGCGCCCACGTCACAGCCTGCTCGCACCTGGGTCGCCCCGATGGCGCTCAGGACATGGACTATGCGATGACACCCGTTAGGGCCCGCTTGGCCGAGTTGGTACCCGGAGTGGAACTTCTGGAGAACCTCCGGTTCGATACCGGGGAGACGGCCAACGATCCGGTATTCGTGGATCGGCTGATTGAAGGTCAGGACGCCTACGTCAATGACGCCTTCGGTGCCTCCCATCGGGCACACGCCTCGGTGGTTGGTCCGCCCCGGTTCCTGCCATCGGCGGCTGGTCGTCTGCTGGCCCGTGAGGTTGAGGTACTGGGTGGTCTACGTACGTCAGCCCGTCGGCCTTTCGTGGGAATCATGGGTGGAGCCAAGGTCAGCGACAAGCTCGGGGTGATAGAAGCCTTGCTGGGCGTGGTCGATGAACTCATCGTAGGTGGGGGCATGTGCTTCACCTTTCTGGCTGCGAAGGGTGCCAACGTCGGGTCGTCGCTGTTTGAGGAAGAGATGGTTGAGACGTGCTCTCGACTCTTGGATTCGGGCGCGCCGATCCGACTGCCTCTGGATATCACGGCCCTCGGCCCGGGCGGGAAGATCGGCGACCCTTTAGCCGGTGGTGAGGTTCGCCAGGTCGGTGCCTCGATGCCTGACGGATGGATGGGTCTGGACATCGGTCCTGGGTCGGCCGTCGAGTTCTGCGACTTGATAGCCGAGGCCCGGACCGTGTTGTGGAACGGACCCATGGGTGTGTTCGAAGACGAGCGCTTCGCTGCAGGTACTCGAACGGTTGCCGAGGCGGTCGCCGACTGTCGGGGCTTCACCGTGGTCGGCGGCGGAGACAGCGCGGCGGCGGCCCGCCAGTTCGGTGTGGACGGCCGGATGGACCATGTGTCGACCGGCGGGGGAGCGGCACTGGAGTTGATCGAGCAGGGCGACCTGCCTGGCCTGGCTGCACTTCGTGGCCAGGGCTGAGCGGCGAGCAGCGGAACGGACAGGGAGGTAGCTATGGCCGGGCGCAAGCCGCTGATCAGCGGCAACTGGAAGATGCATCACAACCACTTCGAGGCCATCCAGGCTGTACAGAAGTTGTCATACGTGTTGTCTGCCAACGACCACGATGCCGTGGACGTGTCGGTGCATCCGCCGTTTACTGACCTCCGGTCGGTCCAAACGGTGCTCGAGTCCGACGAGATTCCGATCGCCCTCGGCGCCCAGCACTGCCACTGGGAAGACAAGGGGGCGTTCACTGGCGAGGTAGCCCCCGGAATGCTGGCCAAGTTGAATGTGTCGTTCGTGATCGTCGGGCA
>JASLKB010000049.1:13897-14153 GCA_030747775.1 Acidimicrobiales bacterium
GGAGGTGTTTGGTGAGACCGACGATGACGTCAACCGAAAGGTCAAAGCTGTTCTGACAGCTGGAATGACGCCAATCGTGTGTTGCGGGGAAACCCTCGAAGAGCGCGAGCTCGGTGGGGCGGTGGCCAAGGTTGAGCGGCAAGTATTGGAGGGTCTCGCTGGATTGAAGGCCGACCAGGGGGCGGGACTCGTGGTTGCCTACGAACCGATCTGGGCCATTGGAACGGGCAAGACTGCGACCCCGGAAGATGCACAG
>JASLKB010000004.1 GCA_030747775.1 Acidimicrobiales bacterium
ATGCCTTCGGCTCCAGGCCGCTATAAGAAATGCATAGTGACACTTCTTAAGGCCATTTTTGGACGTATCAGACCGAGCCTGACATTTGGTAAAATTTTCAGAAAGATTGGTGACATCGTCATCAACTACGTGCTCTCCGGATTCCAGGAGCACACGCTGGTTGTCGAAGGACATGAGGACGAGCTGGTACTTAGGGTGGAAAACGGTGGCACCGACTCGGGAACCATCACCCTTGAGGCCGGGCGATACATCTTGTACTGCGACATTCCCGGCCACCGGGAGGGGGGCATGGAGGCTCGACTGCTAGTCGAGTGATCCCTCTGCCTGCACCAAAAGTACGAACGGCCCGCCCCGTAAGGGCGGACCGTCGCGTGTTAGCGATCTGGCATGAACAGTGTTCAGGCGACCGCTTCGAAAAGCAGGTGCATGATCACTGTGATGGCCAAGCCGGCCACGATGGTGTCCTGATGCTTGTCCAATACCTTGCGACACAACACGTTGTCGTAGCCACCGAGCTTGCCGAGTGCTGAGACTTCCATTGCGATCCAGATGATCAGGAACACGATCCAGATGGTCAGGCGGGCGCCGGAGTCCGGGTTGCCGAAGTTCGCCCCAAAGTGGCTGGGCCACATCATGAAGAAGACCAGTGGCAGGGAGAACAGGGTGTTGACCCTGCTGGCCCGCCCGGCCCGCTTGGCGGCGGCCGGAGCGGCGGAGTCGGCTTCACGGCCCTCGGAGACCGCTACCGATGAGCCGATGGCGATCTGCTGTGCCGGCCAGATGACCATCCATACGTTGGCAGCCATCGTCGTGCCGAGCAGGAAGCCCATGGCGATTCCCATACCAGAGGCCGACTTCCAGTAGTCGCTGCTGTCGAGAACCTCCTGGTGGAACAGGATCCAGATACCGGATATCCACGTCAGGAGGGCGGCCCAGCGGAACCACCAAAGGGTGCGCCAGGTGATCTTGCGAAGTGCTTCGCCGCGTGCAGCATCGCTCATCTCGGCGAACGCTGAGCCTTGGATGAAGTTGAAGAAGTAGAGGAGGCCGATCCAGGTGATGCCACCCAGATAGTGGGCATACCGGCCGACGGCCTGGCCGCCTCCCGTCATGCCCATCCAATCACTGAACAATTCCACGAAGGTCTCCCTCGACTCGGTGCGGACGGACGATCACGATCATGGCATGCCGCGCTTCTGGCTACAACGATCCGGCGGCTGGTTCAGTCGACGGTCACGTCGGCGAAGCGTTCTCGCAGGGTCTTTTTGGAAAACTTGCCGACCGAGGTTTTCGGTACCTCGTCGATGAACTCGACCCGGTCGGGCATCCACCACTTGACGACTCGGCCGTCCAACCATTCGAGAATCTGGTCGGCGTTTAGTTGGGCGCCCTCGGCGACCACAACGCAGGCCATGGCCCGTTCGCCCCACTTGGCCGACGCAACCCCAATGACGGCGGCTTCGGCCACGTCAGGGTGGGCCATGATCTCATTTTCCAACTCGACCGAACTGATCCATTCACCACCCGACTTGATGAGGTCCTTGGTGCGGTCCAGGAGGCGGATGTAGCCCTCTGCATCAGCGGTTGCCACGTCACCGGTTTTGAGCCAGCCATCTTCGGTGAACGACTCTGGCGAACGCTCGTCGTTGTAGTAGCTGCCGGCTACCCATGGGCCCCGAACCTGCAGTTCACCGCTGGTCTGACCGTCCCAGGGCAGTTCCTCGCCGGTCTCGGGTTCGGCGATCCGGAAGTCCACGTTCGGGGTTATGAGGCCCACGGTGGTGCGTAGGTCAGCCTTCTCCTCGTCGTCAAGATGGTCCAGCTTTGACTTGATGCCGCAGGTGGCGGCCAGTGGGCTGGTCTCAGTCATCCCCCATGCTTGGAGGATGGGGAGACCGGTGGCCTCTCGGTAGCCCTCCGACAGTGACCGTGATACGGCTGAGCCACCGCAGACGACTGAGCGGAGTGCCGAGGTGTCACGGTCCGGGAGTTCGGAGAGCACGCCCATCCAGATGGTGGGGACACCGGCAGCCATGGTCACCGACTCGACCTCGATGAGGTCGGCCAGCGCGGTCGGGGATAGGTCGGAACCCGGCATGACCAGGGTCGCGCCGGTGGCTACACCGGCATGGGCAAGGCCCCACGCGTTGGCATGGAACATCGGAACCACCGGCAGGATCACGTCTCGCTCGCAGACACCGAGAGTGTCGGCCATCATTGCCCCGAAGGTATGAAGCACTATCGACCGGTGGGAATAGACGACGCCCTTAGGGTTCCCAGTCGTGCCCGACGTGTACATCATCGACGCAGCCTGGTTCTCCGGCACAGTGGTCCAGTCGACCGGCGAGGTTGCGGCCAGAAGTTCCTCGTAGTCGTGAACCTCGGGGGCGATGGCATCAGGGTCGGGGGCCGGGGCGCCGTCGTCCATGAGCACCACGTGTCGGACGGTCTCGAAGGTCTCCATGAGTGGCCAGATCAGGGCGGCCACCGAGTGGTCGAGGAAGATCACCTCGTCCTCAGCGTGGTTCACGATGTAGGTGAGTTGGTCGGGGAAGAGGCGGAGGTTCAGGGTGTGGGACACCCTGCCAGTGCACGGTGGCGCGAAGTAGAGCTCGAGGTGACGCGAGGTGTTCCAGGCGAAGGTGGCCACCCGGCCGTCCTCGCTGATACCCAGGTCGTCAAGGGCACCTCCTAGGCGCCGCGTCCGCTCGCCCCACTCGCCGTAGGTGACGCGCTGGACGCCGGCCGGAGAGGCGGTCACTACCTCCTTGTCGGCGAACAGGCGGGTACCGCGGTCGAATAGGTGAATAAGGGACAACGGCGTGTCCATCATCAGGCCGTCCATGTGGCTGCACCTCCTAGGTGTCGGGGGACCCCGCCGGGCGGGGATCTCGAGTCGGTTGCGATGGGTGACGGCTACCGCTCGGCAGCGTGGTCGAAGGCCGCTTCGACGAGGGCCACCAGTTCGGCCCGTTCGTTGTCGGTCAGGCAGGAGAAGTCCGCCGCATTGGCCTCGTCGGTCGTGGCTTCGATGGCGGCCACTTCATCGGCATCGGTAGCCGTGTGATCCAGATACCGGTCTTCGTATCCGTGGAGTTTGGCCGTCTGTTCGCCTCCATTGGCGAGGACCATGCCTAGCGGGTCGGCTCCGGCAGCACGGGTAGCCCACATGTGTCGACAACCTCGCAGCTCGCGGATGGTTGCTATAAGCAGGTAGGCGCGTCCGTGGTCATCGTCCGGTCGGGCCGCATCCCGCCAGCCGGCGAACAGGGCGGCTTTTGAGTCGTCAGCCGAGTCGGCGACTCTCTCTAGGAGCTCGGCGAGTCGCGGGGCGTCGGAGAAGCCTTCGAGGTAGGCCGCCCCACGTTCGGCGCAGATCGAGGCGTAGGCGACACCGGCCTCGGACTTCGAGAGGTCACACGGCTCCTCCCAGTAGCGGGCTACGAGGCCCTCATCGAAAAAGAGCTTGTTGTCGATCACCGTCGCCGTGTCGAGCTCGCCCATGACGCCAATCCGACCCTGAACGTAGGACGCCATGCTGGCCGGCAGCCCCAGCTCCGTCGATCGGGTGAAAGTGGCGGGGTCAAGCATGAACCGGGCGCCGAGCTCGCCTATTGGTTCGGCGAGCCGTCGGGCGGTGGTGATGGTGTCCATGTCGTTGGTGACCTCGCTGGCTCCTGCTTGTCGGTCGGCTGACTACAAACACAAATCGGATCGCCGGAACGTACCAGTCGGTTTAGCCGTGCTCTCAGCCGAGGGCGGTGATCACAGAGAGGGCAATGAGCAAACCGTTCCGGGTTAGATCGCGCCACGACAGGGGACGTCGAGACCATGTGCCGAAACAGCCGCAGACGTCACGGTGGCCGGCCATGAGTCGTCCGGCGATGAGGGTGGTGAAGGCCACTAGTAGGGCTACCGCGCACTGGCCTCCGAGTCGCGGGTCCACGACGAGTAGCAGTGCGGTCGCCACTTCGGTGGCCGGCAGGATCCGCGCCAGCAGACGTGGATTGGGTAGGCCAAAGCCACCGAGGTTCCGCCGAGTGCCGAGCGGGTCCCGGAGCTTGATCGTGGCGGCAATGGCGAACACAGCGGCCAGCAGCCAGGCGCCAGCGGTGACGGTGGCGTCCGGCATGGAGTCCGTGGCTCTAACTCAGTAGCCGAGGGCCACGTTCACTGGAGCCAGTAGTTGTTCACCGACACAGAACCGCCTGACGTTCTCAGCCACGAACGGCTCCAACAATTCAAGTCCCATCTCCGGCGTGTTGGCGATGTGCGGGGTGATCAGGCAGTTGGCGGCCGACCAGAGTGGGTGGCCGTCGGGGAGGGGTTCCGGGTTGGTGACATCTAAGGCCGCTCCAGCGATGGAACCAGCGGCAAGGGCAGCCACCAAGTCGTCGGTGACAACGTGGCCGCCGCGGGCCACGTTGACCAGCCAGGCGTGCTCGGGGAGAGCTGTCAGTTCCGCGGCACTGATGATCCCGACCGTCTCGTCTGTCAAGGCTAGGGCGAGGACCAGCACGTCTGTCAGGGGGAGGACTTCGTGGAGACGCGTCACGGGGATCGTCCGGTCGGCGCCTAGGAATGGTTCGTCTGATCGTCGGATGACCGTGACATCGCATTCGAAGGGGGCCAGCAACGGGAGCAGATGGGCGGTAATCCCCCCACCACCCAGGACGGTCACACGGCTGTTGGCCAGCACCCGACCGACTGGGCCTGACCACGAGGACGCCCGGGCGTACCCGTGGAGGTGCTTCTGTCCACTCAGGATCATGGCTAGCACCGTCTCGGCCACCGCCGGTGCGTACACACCCTTTCCACAAGTCCACGTCCAACGGTCGTTGAGATGGTGGGCGAACGGTTCGATCCCGGCGTAGGGCAGCTGGATCCACTCAAGTCGGGTGGTGGTGGCTATCACCTCGGGGAACGCTTCGGGCCTGCCGGGATCGGCCCAGATCAAGCCCTCGGCATCAGCAGTATCGACGAGCGTGGCACCACCCGTGGTCACGGCCCGCGCCATAGCCTCATGCATGTTCGGTCGGGTGTCCGGGGCGACGGCGACGGGGCGACTCATGGGGTCTTGGCCGGTATCCACTGGAGGTGTTCGCCCACTTGCCCGGTCGGAGTGGCCTCGTTGGCATCTACGGGGAGAACGTAGATCTCACCGTATCGGTCGATGGTGAATGCAAGATGCATTCCATCGGGCGACCAGACGGGACCCCAGACCACGGCGTCTAGGTCCGTGGCTTGGGAGATCACCCCACTGGCAATGTCAAGGAGGAAGAGTTCGATGAACCCTGCTCGTGCCGAGGTGAACGCCATGGTCCGGCCATCGGGTGACCATACGGCGAGGCGGTCGCCGTCCAGGCCGTCACTGAGTGTCAGGTGCATGGCCTCGGTCCCGTCAGCGTTGCTTCGGATTATGCGGTCGATTTGCTCGGAGACCCGTCCGAATGCGAGGTACGCGCCGTCGGGTGACCATTCGGGGACGCCGTCCCACTCCTCGTTGAAGGTGAGTTGTCGTTGGTTCGTGCCATCAGCGTTCATGAGGAAGATCTCCTCGTTACCGTTTCGCGTGCTGTTGAATGCGATCGTGCTGCCGTCTGGCGAGAATGACGGCCATCGGTCCCAGTCGTCTACATCTGGGTCGTCGATTGTGAGCTGACGCTCATCAGTCCCGTCTGCGTTGATGGAATGGATTTCGAAGGCGCCGTCGATTGCTCGATGGAAGACCAGTGAACGACTGTCGGGTGACCAACGAGCCGAACCTTCGAACGCTCCGCTGTCGGTGAGGCGACGGGAACTGGTGCCGTCGGCATTCATGACTGCGAGCTGCGGCAGTCCGTCGTGGTGGACTAGGAAAGCCACCATGGACCCGTCGGGCGACCAACGGGCTTCGCTCTGGAAGAGGTCGTCATCAGTCAGCTGGACTAAGTCGGAGCCGTCAGACCTCATAGTGAAAATTTCGGTGTCCTCACTGTCGGGCCCTACTTCATCGAAGGACAGCCGATAGGGCGAGGTTTCGGGTCCCGTAGGAGGGCTGCTACCACAGGCTCCACCGAGGACTAGAGCGATGGCTAGCGCGGCTAACGACAGAGGGAGTCGGTTCATCGGACGGCAGGCCTTATCGGGTGGGTGGTCGGATTGGAGTGGATTAGGTCTGGAGCGGGAGGCATTCGGCGGCCACGTCTTCGATGGTGTTATGCCAACTATCGGTGCTTGCCGGTTGTGGGCCAGCTGGGTCATCCAGCGGGAACACCACGAACTTCGAAGCCCCAGCGGAAATGAATGCCTCCAGGCGGTCTCGCAGGCCGGCCACCCCTTGGGCCACCACCTCTCCAGGGTTGAGGTCGGGTTGCCGGTCCCGGAGCCTGGTGGCAAAGCGGTCTGGTAGGCGCCCGTGAACGAACGGAACGAGAGCGCCGAAATGCTCAGGGTCAATCGTCCGGCCTTGTCCGGCAGCGGTTTCGGTCACCAACCGGATGCCATCGGCCACCATGGCCGGTGTCGTGAACGAGGGCAGCCAGCCATCACCCAGGCGGCCGCATCGCCGCAGTTCCGATGGTGCCTGACCACCAAGCCACACCTCGAACGGGTCTTGGAGAGGCTTAGGGTGCACTCGGACCTTCTTTAGGTGAAAGCGGTCACCGTGGTGGTCCACCTCCTCCTCGGTCCAGAGTCGGCGGATCAGTGGAAGGGCTTCGTCGAACCAGGCTGACCGTTCGCCACGCCGAACGCCAAACGCTTGGTGCTCGGCACCGTCAGCGATTCCCAGCCCAAAGGCCGGAAGCGCCCGGCCACCGGACACGCAGTCCAAGCTGGCCAGCGCCTTGGCGCACAGGACCGGGTTGCGGCCGGGGAGCACCATGACTGCCGGACCGAACTTGAGACGCTCGGTACGTCCAGCGGCGAACGCTAAGGCCACCATTGGATCCAGCGTGGCTCCCGTAGCGCGCTCGCTAACCCAGAGCGAATCGAAGCCGAGACGTTCCAGGTTGTCGACGATGGCAGCGAACACTTGTATCTGTGACTCTCCGCGGTCGTTGGCGGCGCGTGCCGAACCGCCGTAGCCGAAGCCAACGCGGATCCGCATCAGAGGCCCTGGGTTTCGTTCGGAGGCTGGCCGGGCTCAGCCGAGTGCGGCGGTTCCGACATAGGGAGCTGGATCACTGATACTTGGGATCTCGGGTCGTGACCAGCAGGTCATCTCGGCTAGGTCGGTTGTGGCGGTTCGCCATGCTTCAGGATCCCAGCCTTCAGCGGTTCCGATGACCGAACCATCTTGTCGGATGGCTACGAAGGCCGGAAGGGTCTCGAGGCCCATGGACCGGACCAACGAACGGTCCGGGTCGGCCAATGTAAGAATCTCTTCGGACAGTGAGCCCAGAAAACTTGCCGCACCGGCGGCGTCGGTACCGGTCGCTATGAACGCCACTCGGGCGTCGGCGCCCCGGAACGCAGCGAGGACACGGTGGGCAGTGTCCAATAGCCAGGAACTCTCGTGGGTATAGGGGTCCACCAACACGGCGGCCATAGGGAAGGTGGTTAGCAACTGCGAGAGTTGGCGGGGTTCGTCACCCACGGGGTGTAGTTCGATCGAGAGGTCAGGTGCATTGGCCACGGGCGCAGACGCTAGCGCGCTGCATCTAAAACTCGAGCCTCGCCGCTAGTCGTCACGCGCTCCGCTGGCCCTATCCCGCCCTAGACCCAGCGCTACTGTCGACCCCATGGGTGGCGCCGATCCGAAGCTAGCCGAGCCTGCCGGAATGCCGGCTACCGCTGCGGAGGTGCTCCTGGCGTGGGGTGAACTGCGGCTTCGGGACCTGCCGTGGCGGGCCGTTCGCGACCGGTGGCAGATCCTTGTGGCCGAGGTGATGTTGCAGCAGACGCAGGTCGCTCGAGTGGTCGACCGGTGGACCCGTTTTCTCGACCGGTTTCCCGATCCGACCTCGTGTGCCGCAGCACCGATCGGTGCTGTTGTCGCCGAATGGTCGGGCCTGGGTTACAACCGTCGGGCCGTGTACCTCCACCGGACGGCGACTGCAATCGTGGAGCGACACGAGGGGGTGGTGCCCGGCAGGCTCCACGACCTGTTGGAACTTCCGGGCATTGGTCCTTACACGGCCCGGGCGGTGCTGGTCTTCGCCGACGGTGCCGATGTGGGCATTGTCGACACCAACGTGGCTCGGGTGTTGGCCCGCTGGTCGGGTCGGCGGCTCCGAGCAAATGAGGTTCAGGCCATGGCTGATGCTTCGGTGCCGCTCGGGTCGGGGTGGACCTGGAACCAGACCCTGCTGGACCTCGGTGCAGTGGTTTGTCGCGCTCGTAATCCAGCTTGTACGGACTGTCCGATTCGGGAGGGGTGTTCTTGGCGGGGAAGGGGAGAGGATCCAGCGGGCGGTTCGGCCGGGGTAACAGGTCGACAGGCCCGATTCGAGGGGTCGGACCGTCAGGGTCGAGGGCGCCTGGTCGCCACTCTCGCCGAGGGCCCAGTGGATGTCGACCGTCTGCCATTGGTGATGGGGTGGAGTGATGACCCTGGCAGGGCCCACCGGGTAGCCGCTGCCCTAGTGGCCGATGGGCTGGCCGTCACCGACGGTCGGTACTGGCTCCTACCTTGACGGAAGAGGGCGCGATACGGCGGCGATCGAATCTGTCTCTTGTTCGAGCTCGGCGACACGCCGTCGTAGATGGTCTCTGCAACCGCGTTCTTGAAAGCAGACTTTGATCTACATCCCGAACTGAAGAGGAGAAAGAGGCGGTGAGGCCCTCGGTGGCCTTAGGACCCTCTGTGGCCCCAGGAATTGTGCTGGATGCATGGATCGCGAGGGTGAGTTCCGGAGGGTGGGGTGGATGGCACTTCACCATGCTGGAGTGATTGGGCTCTTGCGATCGGGAGGCCGAAGCGCGAGCATCGTGGGGACGGGCAGCTGGGCGTCAAAGTCCGACGGAAACTCGGGCGGCGCCGTAGGGAGTTGTTCCGTCCGGGAATATCCCGGGATGCACCCGCCTCGAGTTGGAGGCGGGTGTTCCGCGTAAGCCATCGGCTGGGACGGTTTCGACCTGCGGCAGGACCTACGCTTCCGGCCGTGTCATCGACCAACCTGATCGTGGCCGACGCGCTCCAGGCTGAACTGGCTGAGCGGGTTGACCGCATTCGACCCGCGTCGTACGTCATGCGACCCGATGTGCTTGGCGCGGCACGTCTAAGCCGGTACAGCTTTAGTCGGACGATGCTGCGCCGAGCGGTGGCCGATGGTTGGACGGCTGGCCGGGCCCATCAGGACCTGGACGGTGAGGGTCGGGGTGAGTCCGTCTATTCCGTGGATACCGGCACCCGACGGTTCAGTTTCGTGGCGTTCACCACCACGATTGACGAGTCGGCTCACACCGATCGAGTAATTGCTGATCGCTGGGAGGTGGCGGGTGCCCTAGTCGATGGCGACGTAGACGACGACTTGCTGGCCCGGCTGCGCGTCGAAGTGCCCGAGCAGGAACGGGGCCGTCTGGATTCGCGGGTCTTGAGCCTCACGCGGGGAAACCGCAGCGTCCGATTCTTCGGTTACCTGGTCGACGAGTTGGCAGCCGGACGGCAGCCCGATGCCCACCGGGTTGGAGACGCGGGCTACATCCTCCGGAGCACCGCCTTTTACGCCAACGGCAAGTTTGGGATGCGATCGTTTGCTGGCTACCCCGACGACCACCCATTCCGGGTTTCATACCGGGCGCAGTTCGTGGCCGCCTGGATGTTCCGGGAGTTGGGTTACGACATGGTCGAACACTGTGCTCGAGTCAAGGGTGGTGACAGGGCGGTCGGTTTTGACGAAGTGTGGCGCCGCTACTTTGGACTAGGCAATGCCACCGGCCTCGGGCTGGTTCCCTATGCGTTCAAACACCCGCGAGTTCTCGACGCCTGGGTGGGGGTGCGCGAGGTGGCTTTGGCCGACGTACGCGACCGAGAGTTGGTGTCGACCGACGGAGAAGTGCTTCGGGGCTGGATTGCCAGAGCTCGCCAGCACTTCGCCTCCGGGTCTGACGACGACTGCACTCCGTTCCTGAACTCGCAGGCCCTGGTGCCAGTTTTGGATGACGTAGCTGCCGCCTGGAACCGACTGGCCAACGGAACCCGACCGTACGATGCGCTTTACCGCTGGGCCGAGGAGCAGGGGCCAGAGACTTCCGAGCTGGTGGTCTCCCTCCTACTGGAACTCCACGACGGTGACGATGACCTCTATGACACGTTCCTTGTGGTCGACGAACGATCGTCGGCGGATCCGACGATGTCGGTCGGTGAAGCGCGGTCGCTGCTAGATGAGCGCTTCGGGTGGCTGGGCGATCTCGACCTTGATGGGCCGTCTGCCGATGCTTTCTGGTGGGTGGTCAGCGACAACACCGAGGAGCCGCGACGGGCCCGCCGGAGCCGACTAGCACCGGAAGGACGTGACGTGGCCGTCGACGTCGCGATTCGCCTCTGGCGGTTCAAGCAGGCGTTGAGTGGGCGAGATGCAGATGAGCCAGTGGTCGGAGTGCTGGCCGACCATCCTGATCACCGGGCCGCATTCGAGCGCCTGGTAGCCAGCGACCGCCGCTACGGAGAGCCCCGCGACAACACCTGTGCCTTGGACTACCTACCACTTCAGATCCAGCGCTTCCAACTAGCGCAGTATGGGATGGACGAGTTCAAGCCAAAGTCCACAGACTGGCTGCGGGTGACCCTGTTCCAGGGGGCACCTCGCCTAGCCGAGTTGGGACCCGACACGACAGATGACTGGGTGCTGCCGGCTCGACCGATGGCCCGGAGGGAACGACAATGATCATTGACGGCCTGCAGATCAACGACTGGTCCCGCGATGTGATTACCGAGGTGCGGTCCGGCGGTGTGGATGTGGTGCATGCCACCGTCGGGGTGTGGGAGGACATGGCGGGTGCTATGACCCGGATTGGAGCATTTCGCCACTTGTGTCGGCACAACACCGACCTCATCCGGATCACCCGATCGGTTGAGGAAATCCACGAAGCGAAAGCTGACGGCGTACTCGCGGTCGTACTTGGCTTTCAGAACAGTTCGATGCTGGGTGATGACCCCGAGATGGCCGGAATCTTCGCCGACGTAGGCATCCGGGTGATCCAGATCACCTACAACATCGCCAACCATCTGGGTTCTAGTTGTTGGGAACCCAGCGACGGGGGATTGACTCGAGCCGGTTACCGAATGGTGTCCGCGCTCAACGACGCTGGAGTGCTGGTTGACATTTCGCACGTCGGCAACGTGACGGGCCGCCAGGCGGTCGACGCTTCGTCTCAGCCAATCGCCATTACCCACGGCAACCCGATTGCCTTCTGCGACTCGCCACGCAACAAGCCCGACGAACTGGTCGCCGCGGTAGCCCAGCGGGGTGGGGTGATCGGTTGCACCCTTTACCCGCTGTTCATGGGTGGAGCAGACGTGACCAGGTCCGAGTACTGCGGCATGATGGCCTCTCTTTCCGAGCAGATTGGCGTGGAACACGTGGCCATCGGGTCTGATGCGGTCCTTGGCTGGAGCCCGGACTCGCTCGGGTGGATGCGTAACGGTCGCTGGGATCGAGCAGCGGCCCCGTCGGCGGCCCCCTCGTTTCCACCGTGGCCTAAATGGTTCGATGGTCCCAAGGACTTTGGGAGCTTGTCCGATGGCCTCGACGAGGCAGGGTTTACGTCGGCCGAGCGAGACCTGGTACTCGGGGGGAACTGGCTACGACTCTTCGGTGAGGTGTTCCCATCGTGATCGCTGGCGACAACCAGGTGCTGGTGGCTCCCCGCGAGGTACACGACTTGGTCTTTCGGTGTGCTCGGATTGCTGGCCTTGACGCTGGCGCCGCTGACCGGGCGGGCCGGAACGTGACCTACGCCGAGGTGCACCTCGGTGGTGCGGTGACCACCTTCGCCACTGTTCTGACGGACCCCCAGCGCCTGGTGGCCGAGTACGGGGCTGGTCCCGATGCCCTGGTGCTAGCTGAGGTCGAGGCGCGGGCCAAAGGCATCGGATCGGCGTGTTTCGCTACCGGGGTGCCGATGGCTGCCCTAGCATCGGGAATAGCCGACATTGCCGGTCGGGGACTTGGCGTTGACGGCGTGGCGGTCGGGGCTACGGCTACCACGCTGGTCCATGCCCTGCAGGTCGGTGGCCCGGCTATGCCGGCCGACGATGCCGCGGGTGTTCGCGCCGCCCGAGAGGGACTTGCCGTTGATTGGGAGGCGTTTGGTGCACTGACGGAGGCCTCCAAGGCGTTTCTGGTCTCCGAGGCGACCCTCGATGAGATCGAGGACTAACCGATCGGCTACCCGGCCCTGTTCAGTCACCTGCCAGTTCCAGCACTCGAGCCCAGACGGGACCCTCGACTAACACCGGATCAGACGGCGTTCGGTTAGTGCCGGGGAGACGAGCGCCCGACTGGGAACTGATGCTCTCTCCGAGGGCGGCCAGACGGTCGTAGAACCCCGCTCCGCTGTAGGAGTCCGGGTCGACTACGACATAGAACTGACCCAAGTCATGGGGCGCTCCGTCGGTGGTTTTGAGCGGGGGGACCTCGGCGCTAAGCCGGCATCCGGTCATCGCCCCGGCCAGGATTTCAACCATCAGGCTGATCCCGTACCCCTTGTAGCCGCCGGCCGATACCAAAGAGCCGGCCAGCGCGGCCCCCGGATCGGTGGTCGGTTTGCCGTCGGAGTCCAGGGCCCAGCCGAGGGGGATCTCCTCGCCTGCAGCCAAGGCCATGGTGATTTTTCCGAGGGCTACGGCACTGGTCGAAAAGTCGAACTGGAGAGCGATACCCCCATCGCCGTCAGGGACGGCCATGGCAATTGGGTTGGTGCCCAGCACCGGTACCGATCCACCCGGCGGAGAGACCCTCGGCGAGGCGTTGGTTGCTCCGATGGCCAACAGGCCCGCACGGGCGAACTGCTCGGTGAAGTAGCCGAGTGAGGTGCAGGTATGGGTGTGTTCTACGGACATGCCGCAGATCCCGTTCGAACGGGCGGCACTCACTGCCGCCCCGAACCCGGCAGCAAATGCAGACTGGGCGAATCCGAGGCGGCCGTCGACGCGTACGGCGCCCGGTCGGGTGACGTTGACCACTGGCTCGGCATGGCCGTCGATCCTGCCGGACTCCAGTTGCAGGCAGTAGCTCTCGAGGTAGTACAGGCCACAAATCCGGTTGTGGTTTCCCTCGGCCACCCGGACGGCTCGAGCGACTTCGGCGGCCACGCTGTCGGCTGCCCCGTGGCGAGCCAAACAGCGGCGCGTGGTCTCTTCGATTTCGTCAAGCGAAAGGTCAAGGGCATCAGGCGTGGCGACAGGCATCCATGAAACGTAGGTGACCGGCGGACCGCTGGTCCTACAATCCCCTGAATGACGAGGGGGATGCGTCTGTCGGCCGATCTGGCTGAAGCCCTGGGACGCTGCACGGGGGTGGTGGCCGACAGCCACACGCTGCCGGCTGCCTGTTACGTCGACCCCGAGGTGGCGGACCTAGAGGCCGAAACTGTGTTCCGTCAGGGCTGGGTCGGAATCGGCCGAGGTGACCGCTGGACTGCCTCGGGCGACTACGTGGCGATGGACCTCGGCGGTGTGCCGGTAGTCGTTGTCCGTGACGAGGGGGGCGTACTTCGGGCCTACGCCAATACTTGTCGACACCGATCGGCCCAGGTGATGGAGGGGGAGGGGCACTGCACGAGAATGCGCTGCCCATTCCACTTCTGGACTTACGGGCTGGATGGGCGACTCCTGGGGGCGCCCAGCATGCAGGACACCAACGACTTCGAGCGGGCCGACCATGGTCTGTCGGAGTTTGCGATCGCAGAGCGTCACGGATTCGCCTTCGTCAGCCTCGAGGGTTCGCCGCCACCGATCGACGACTGGCTGGGTGATTTCGCCGACCTCCATGTTCGGTGGGACCTGGGGTCGATGGTCACGACCCGACGTCGTGAGTTCACGGTGGCCTGCAACTGGAAGGCGTTCGCCGAGGTTTTCAATGAGTACTACCACCTGCCATACGTGCATCCAGGAAGCATCGACGACACCTATGACGATCCGGACGATCCGGAGGTGGTGGTCGGAGCGTGGGCCACGCACGCCGGCACAACGCAGGGAACCGGTGGCCTCCTCGAGGCCGATCAGGCTAGAGCCCTGCCGGTAATCGGTACGTTGAACGAGCGTGAGGCCCGTGGAGTCAGGTACTCGTGGTTGTACCCGACGCTGGTCATAGCCACCGGGGCCGAGGGGATGTGGATGTACGAGGTGTATCCCGATGGGCCCGATCGGTGCCGGTGCGCTCAGGTGGTGTGCTTTCCACCGGAGACGGCCGCCCTCGACGGGTTCGCCGAGGTGGCCGAGGCATATTATGAACGCTTCGATGTGGCCATCGCCGAGGACATTCCGATCCTCGAACAGCAGCACCGGGGGATGCGGTCCCCGTTCGCCCGTCAGGGACGGTTCTCCTATCTCGAGCCGAACGTGGCGCGCTTCGCTGGCTGGTACGCCGAGCGACTGCTCTCAGTGGGATGACGTCGGAGGTTTGACCCTGGTTGGACGGCAGGTCAGTCGGCCTGACGCCGGGCCAGTAGCAACTCACTCATGCACTCCCGAGCCTCCTGGTCTTCTCGGAGGTCGGCACCGGCCTGTCCGAGAATCTGCCGCAGGTTCAGGGCACCGGTCTCATCTTGAAGGGGATCGTCGAGTTCCATCCCTTTCGCACGGAGACAGGACACGACACCGAGGATGGCCTCGTTCTCCTCTCGGATCTCGTCAGGAGATCGGCTGGCGCGTGACTCCCTGAACTCGGTCTGCAACGCGGCGATGCCAGATTCGTTGGCGCATCGCAGGAGGGCCTCCTGGTAGGCAGGATCCTCGACTACGGCGGCATCACCCTCGCCTCCGGCGAACCCCCGGAAGTCGTAGCCGGCATCGCCTAGACAGGCGTTGAATTTCCGCTGGGCTGATTGGAACTGCTCCCCACGGCCCTGCTGGGTGTCCTCAAGAGGCACCGTCTCCTTGGGTGAGTTAACGGTGTCCGGGGACGAACTGCAGCTGATGCCGACCAGGCAGACGGTGAGGAGGAGGATGGGTTCGAACTGGCGATACACGCGACGAACCTAACTGGCAGTCGCAAGTGGCCTGTGTCGCCCATATGGGGATCCGGTGAGGGTTCAGACGGTGCTACGACGCGGCCCGCCAGTGCCACGACTGCGGTGCTGGCCACCCGATTTGGCGTTGTGCTTCGACCCACCCTGACGGTTGCCATTGTGGGTATTGCGACTCTGGGACCCTTCGCCCTGTTTGGAGCCACCCTGCTTCGTGCCGCCTCGTCCAGCCGTGGCGGGCTTACCGCTGCGCTGGTTGGGCTTACCGCTGCGCTGGTTGGGCTTACCGCTGCGCTGGTTGGGCTTACCGCTGCGCTGGCCGGGCTTGCCATTGCCCTTCGGTTTACCTTGACGGTTGTCGCTTCGGGAGTTGCCCCCCCGGGATGAACCATTCTGCTTTGAGCCTGCCTGCCCCGACCCGTGCCGGCGTTTGCCATGGGATCGGTTCCGCCGTGGCTGGAAGTCGGGGGTCCGGTTGTCAGCACGCGCGTCGCGCCGGTCCTCTCGACGTTCCTGCAGTTGAGCTGGAGATAGTTGGCGGGCTGCGGGCGGGGTCAGATCGCGGACCACGGCCAGATCCGGATCGGTTACCGGCTCGTCGAGACCGATGTCTCGCTGAAGTCGTCGGGCGCCCTTCTTCTGGTCGGGCTGCACCAGGGAAATCACCACACCACCTTCACCAGCCCGGGCAGTACGACCCGATCGATGCACGTAGGCCTTGTGATCCTCAGGTGGGTCGTAGTGAACCACCGACGCCACACCGTCGACGTGGATACCACGGGCCGCCACGTCGGTAGCTACCAGAGCGTGCACTCGACCAATGGAGAAGTCCGCCAGCGCACGGGTGCGCTGGCTCTGGCTACGCCCACCATGGATGGCGGCAGTCTTAACCTCTGAACGACTCAATTGCTTGGCTAGGCGGTCGGCGCCGTGGCGGGTACGACAGAAGATGATGGCTGGCCAGGCAGCGGCAACCGCTTCGGCAGTCAGCCCCACCCGGGCGGTTTTGTCGACCGTCCAGAAGAGGTGGGTTGCAGCGGTGATGTCGGGCGTCTCTTCGCCAACCTCGTGACGGACCGGGTCGCGCTGGTAGTCGCGGGTCAGCTTGGCGATATCGCCGTCAAGGGTCGCCGAGAACAGCAGGGTCTGGCGGTCGTCGGACGTCTGGTTGAGGAGGCGACGGACGGCAGGCATGAAGCCCATGTCGGCCATCCGGTCGGCCTCGTCGAGGACGACTCGGTCCACGTCGGCGAGGCTCACCGCTCCCTGGTCGATGAGGTCCTCTAGGCGACCGGGACAGGCGACGAGAATGTCGACGCCGTCCCGCAGGGCTTTCAACTGGGGGCCGTAGCCCACTCCGCCGTAGACGACGCCGACTCGGACCTTGCCGGCGAATGACCGGAGTTCGGTACGGATTTGCTCGGCCAACTCCCGGGTGGGGGCTAGTACAAGGCCGCGGGGCCGTCGGGTTTCGGCTCGACCAACGGATACCACTAGGGGAATTCCGAAGGCCAGGGTCTTACCGGACCCAGTGGGGGCGCGGCCACAGACGTCCCGGCCGTCCATGGCATCGACGATGGTCGCGGCTTGTATGGCAAACGGCGAGGTGATACCCCGGGCGTCGAGTGCCTGACAGATGTTGGTGGGCACGCCGAGTTCGGCGAAGGTGGGCGAGGTCATGTGGTCTCCGGCCCGCGGTTCGTGGGGCCTGCCTAATGAGGCATCGGGTGGGATCGCCCGGTTCGAATCGTCGGGGCGGGTGGTTCACCTCGATCGGGGAACCATCTCCCGTCAGCGAACCCACCGATGATCCGACCATGGTTATGGACACTGATCTGGTCACCGGAGTGCCATCAGGATACCGGTCAGGAGGCCAGACACCCCGGATCGTGACTGATGACACCTGTTGGCCCTAGCGTTAGCCGGATGTCTCCGGCTGCCAAACGGCACTCCTCGTCGTTCATCGCGACGCTCCTGAACGGGATCGTCTTCCTCGGTAATCAGTTGGATCTTTCTGGCGAGACGTGCCGAGGAGGGTGGGTTCGAGGTGTCGCTAACTCCTATGACACTTGGTGGTGGCCTCGCGTGGCATTGGGGGTTGGAGGGGCGGTAAGTCACCGGAAGATTCACGAACAGCTGGTCCCCGATTCTGATGCTCTGGCACGAGTAACCGTTTTGCGGGCCTGACCGACGTGGCGCCTACCTTCTCCCGGTTTCAGGGTTCGGTTGCGGTTCTCGTCTGCGGTTTGGCGTTTAGCTTTGGACCACTGACCTTCCGCTCCCTTCGGGAGGCCGACGAATGGCAGTACCTGAGTCACCGCAGCTTCTCGGCTGCGCTGGTGTCGCTCGTGATCATCCTGGCGGCGGGAAGGAACCCACTCCGGGCCATCCGGGATGCAGGGGTGCGGCAGGTACTAGCCGGCCTGTTGATAGGCGCACTGTTCAGCCTGTTCGTGGTGGCGCTAAGTCGGGTGCCGGCAGCGTTCGTTCTAATGATGCAGACGACCAGCCCGCTCTACGCGGCACTCCTAGGGCGATTGTTCCTGGGGGAACCGGTGGGCCGCGACACGCTTCTTGCCATCGCTGCCGCCGGGGTCGGTGTGGTGGTAATGGTTGGAGGCAATATCGGTGCCGGCGACACGGTGGGCATCGTCCTGTCGGCTGTCCTGCCTGTTGCTCTTGGTGGCTATGCGGTCCTGGTCCGTAGTGCGCCAGCCCGGGATCCGGGTGTGCCCACGCTGGTTGGCGGGACGGTCGCCGGGGTGGTCGCCGGCCTAGTGGCGATCGGTGGTTCGGGCATCGGGGCGCCCGCTTACGACCTGTGGATGGCCTTCGTGGCCGGAGGGCTCCTCATTGGCTTGTTTACCCCGATCTGGAACTACGTCCACAGGTTCGTTCCCCCAGCGGACGTGAGTCTCCTGTTGATCTCAGAGGTGGTGATGGCACCGTTGTGGGTCTGGATCTGGATGGACGAGGAACCGTCGACGGGGACTTTGGTGGGTGGGGCGATCACACTGGGTGCTGTTATCTGGTTGACGCTTCGGGTGGCCAGGTCCGGCAACTACGAGCTGCCGGATCGGATGGGACGGGTCCGGGGTCTCCACGTTGGCGCCGTGCCGGGGTTCCGGCGTTACCGGGGCCGCGGGGACTCGCCCGGTTTCTGACCAGCGCCGAAACCTCATCGGGCTCCCGGTCATGACCCCGAATGCGAAAGAACCCGCCCTGTAGGGCGGGCTCTCTGAAATCTCGCCTCGAAGGCGGACCTAGGAGGGCGAGAAATCAGCAGGTTGGACTAAGGCCTCAGGCTAAAGCCCGGGCCGGTCCACCGATTCGGATTCAGACCTTGCGGACGTTCAGGGCCTCGGGACCCTTGCGGCCGGGACCGACTTCAAACTCCACGGCCTGGCCCTCGTCGAGGCTGCGGTAGCCCTCACCCTCGATGTTGGAGTAGTGGACGAACACGTCGTCCTCACCGGCCACGGAGATGAATCCGTAACCCTTCTCGGCATTGAAAAACTTCACGGTGCCGTTCGGCATATTCAGGTATCGCTTTCTTTTATTGAACAGAACCGGGTCATGGTCGAACCGGTAGGGAAAGCCTACGAGTGTCGAAGTCAGACCCGTCGCCTGCTAGACGAATGAATTTTGGTGGTGCCTTTTGCCTGTAATTCAGGCCTCACCAACGCCTCGCTGCCCGACGAAGTAGCCCACGCCGTAGTCCTCGGTAGAGAACGTGATGGTGCTGCCTGGGGGAAAATAGAAGAGGTCGCCCTTGGTGGCAGTGACTGATTGGCCGGTGTCGTCCGCGATGGTGATCTCACCGTCGATGATCAGCTTCATCTCGTGGTACGTGTACGTGTAGGTCATGGACTGGCCGGCCTCCAGGCGGTAGCACCCGGCGGTGATTGGCTTGTCGGGGTCCTCGGAGACGGCGAAGTCATCGAGAAAGGCGTTGGCGTCGAACTCGTCCATCGCCGGGAGATCGCGTCCCTTGATGGATCCCTTGAACTGCATCGCTGGCATGCGTAGTTGCTCGTTTCCTGTGACGGGTTGAGGTGAACGGAGATTCTGCCACATGTCGTAAGGCGGTCCGTCAAACGAGTTGCTCAGGTCCAGGCCGGTGCGGCGTGGTTAGCCAGGGGAAAGATGAGGTCCTCGTCGGTCGACAAGAGGTCCGTCCACTCGGCGGCGTCGAGAGGCACAAACCGCTCTACGGCGGCGATGGCCAGTCGGGCGGTGGCCTTGTCGCTAGGTGTGCAGAAGGCATCGACGCTCGGGGTCGACAACGCGAAACGAACCCCCCGTTCGATCCCCTCGGGGGTTCTTTGCGGTTCGTACCAGGTACGGGTATCAGGTTCCCGGTTGCCCCAGGGACGCCAGGCCACAGCCTTAATGGCCATGACACCCACGTCCCGGTCGATGCACTCGACCAGAAGCGCTTCGACGTCGGCCCGGTAGTCGGAGTCGGCCATAACCCGCGGATAGACGGGGAACATGACCGTGTCCAGGTCGTAGCGGCGTAAGGCCTCGAGGTGTGCCCGTGGCGCTCCGAGATCGTGGCCGGTAACGCCGGCGAACTTGG
This sequence comes from Acidimicrobiales bacterium, assembly GCA_030747775.1. Taxonomy (GTDB): domain Bacteria; phylum Actinomycetota; class Acidimicrobiia; order Acidimicrobiales; family MedAcidi-G1; genus UBA9410. Next base: position 19,697 of record JASLKB010000004.1, read on the forward strand.
TCAGGCCCTGCTCGCGAGCCTCGAGGATGACCTCAAACGCCTCAGCTCGCTGGTCGAGGACCTCCAGCGAGGTGATTCCGTGAGCTTGATACAGGTCCAGGTGGTCGACCTGGAGCCGTTCGAGGGTGCGTTCGAGACGGGTGCGGGCCCAGTCGCGTTCGGTCTCTCCGGTCTTGCCGGCCACGAACAACCGGTTTCGGAGACCCGGTAGGTGGGGTCCGACCGCCCGCTCGGCGAGGTGGTAGCCGGGGGCGATATCGAGGTGGTTGATCCCGGCGTCAACAGCCTCGTGAAGGAATCCGGCGGCATCATCCGGAGTGTCCATGGCGAATGCGGCGCCACCGAGGATGGCCAGACTGCTGTGGTGGTCGGTCCGGCCGAGGCGCCGCGTCTGCATGATCGGACCGTAGCAACGGCTGTATCACCAGGATCGATCGGGACCGGTACGGTCACGGCATGGCGATTCGACTCCGACAGGTAGCTCTCGTGGCTCATGACCTCGATGCGGTGGAGGAGGACCTGATTGCCGAACTCGGGCTGGAGCCCTGCGTGCGGGATCTGGGGGTATCGCAATTCGGGCTCCGGAACGTGCTGTTTCCCGTGGGAGAGCGGTTGTTGGAGGTCGTGTCCCCGGTCGAGACTGGGACGACAGCCGGTCGACAGTTGGCACGTCGGAATGGGGATGGCGGGTACATGGTTCTCGTGCAGACCGACGACTTGGTCGGCGACAGGGAACGACTCGACACACTCGGGGTCCGTGTCGTGTTGGAGGCGTCAATGCCCGGAATCGAGGGAGTCCACCTACATCCGAAGGATGTAGGTGGAGCGATTCTCTCGATTGACGAGACAGTCGATTGGCTGGACTGGCCATGGGCTGGGTCGACGTGGCGGGACCACGTGCGGACCGACGTGGTCTCAGATCTCGTGGCCGTCGAAATCCAGGCTCACGATCCGGCGATCATGGCTGAACGGTGGGCCGCGGTGCTGGGCGTGGGCCGTTCAGGATCAGTCGTTCTTCTGGACGAGGGCGAGATTCGATTCGTGGAGGCGACCGACGGGCGAGGCGATGGTGTCTCCGGCCTGGGATTTCGGTCCGATCGGTCGGCTGACCTCGAGATTGGTGGGGTTCGGGTGGCGCTTCGCCCACAGTGAGTCGTCCCACTCCGCGACGGGGGCCTTGGGCTGGAAGACTCAGGGCATGTCGGCCTACATCACCGAGTTGCCCATTCGCGAGGAACTGGATGCAGCACACGCCGCCGCTATGGCTGAGTGGTCGGCGCCGGGAACCTGGTGGACAGGGGCGCAACGGCTGGCCATCGTGGCCGAGGTGCGGCGGGCTCGGGACGCTGAGCCGCTAGCTCCCTGGGAGGCACCGTCATCGGTGGAGGGACTGGTATCTGACGGGCATCCGCTTCCGGGCCCAATCGTGGATGTGGTCTGGCGGCTCACCAATCACCCGGGAACTCTCACAGCGGACTGGCACGCGTCAATTCTGGCCCGGGGTGTGGAGGCGCTGGCCTACGTGGAAGTTGTGTCCATCGTGGCCCAGGTGAACTGCGTCGATCGATTCGCCGATGCCCTGGGCCTGGAGCGCATGTCGATACCCGAGGTTCAGGTCGGAGAGCCCAGCGGTGAGGTCCCCGCCGACGCCGAGGTACGTCTCCACTGGGTGCCGACGACCGACATCAGGGGCCCGAACGTCTGGTTGGCCCTCAGCGGTGTGCCCGACGAACTGGCCGCGAGGTCTCGTCTATCGGCGACGCAGTACGTGGACGGGGAGGCGGTTTTCGGGGATGTGATCTCCGACCGGTTCTCCCTCCAGCGGGTCCAGATGGAACTCGTTGCCGCCCGGACGTCAAAGTTGAACGAGTGCTTCTACTGAACGGCCAGCCATGCGTTGCTGCTCGGTCTGAGTGGCCTCCATCTGGACGGCGAGGTAACCCTTGATGTCATAAACGGTTCGAGTCACGGTGATGGTGGAGTGGTGCACGGGCGGCTACTCGTCCGTCTCGTCGAGGCCATGTGGGAGGGCGATCCGGGTCCCTTGGCCGCCGTGCGTGACGAGATACTGGCTGCTGCTGGCGCCGATGTTCTCGTCGACGCCGTCGCGGTGAGCGCCAATTTTCACATGATGACGAGGGTGGCCGACGGGACCGGGACCCCACTGGACCCTGGTACCGACGAGGCCTCCGAGGGTTTTCGTGACGAGATCGGGGTGAACGATCTCGTCTCACGTCGCCACGTGCCTACAGGTTGACCGGACCGACCGCCGGCGTCGGGTCAGCCGTTCTGCCCAGTGCCTAGAGCCTGGCGGATACAGGCGATGTGCTCCGGGCCGATCTCGCAGCACCCACCGACAATGTCCGCACCCATCTCCACCCACGTGAGGGCTGTTTCGGCATACGACTCGGCGCCCATGTCGGGTCGCGCTTCTGGAAGTGGGCTCCCGTCCCGCCCTCGCCAACCCGTTGGCATGTCGTGGAAGGCGTTGGCGTAGACACCCACAGGGTGGTCGGTGGCCTCGCGGAGCAACGGGAGCGACTCCGTGATCTGTTCCGGTGGGCAGCAGTTCAGGAGGAAGACGTCGGCAGCCACTTCGCTACACGCCTGGGTGAACGGTGTCCCGTCCAAGAGGTGGGGGCCGGTGCCCCCCTGGAGGGTGAACGACGTCCAAACCTCCCTGCCGGAGGCCCGGGCTGCGTCGGTGGCGGCCCTGGCCTCGCGCAGCGCGCCCATGGTCTCGCAGAGAAACACGTCGACGAACTCGGTGAGTTGTTCGACCATCAGGCCGTACTCGTCCACCAGTTCCTCGTAGGACGCGTCCGGAGCGGGGTTGTAGCTGTGGCGGAGCGGGGGGAGTGATCCGGCCACCCGGACCGGCCGGTCGGCGGTATCGGCGGCCTCGCGGGCTAAGCGCCCGGCGGTCCGGCAGAGTTCGTCGGCTCGGTCGACCAGACCGTGGGGGCGGAGTCGGTCGGCGAACGTCGCGTAACTATTGGTAGTCAGGACGTCACACCCGGCGGTCACGTAGTCGGCATGTACGCCGCGTACTAGGTCAGGGTCTTCGATCATCGCCCAGGCCGACCAGAACTCCGCTGAGCGTGGTGAACCGCGTCGTATCAGCTCCTGGCCCATGCCTCCGTCGAGCAGCGTGGTCATCGGGTCCTCCGGTGGGTGGTGTCGATGGTCGCAGGACACTAGGTGACCAGGCTGGGTGGGCCTAGTGTCCCGCCATGTCCTCCTCGGCCTGGAGCTTCTGATGGGTGCGCTACTGGGCGCCCTCAGCGCCATGTCGGTAGGTGGTTCGGAGGCGTTCGGGCGCAAGGGCTCCCTTGTCGTGGGTGTGCTGGCCGTTGGAGTGGTCTCCCAGGGGATGGCCGCCATGACCGCCCTGGTGCTCGCGGTCCTTCTGTCCGGCGAGGTGTTGGGACCGGACCTTGTACGAGGTGCCTTGTCGGGCTTGGGGTTCGGGGTCGGCATGGTCACCTATCTGGGGGGTGTCCTGCGGAGCTCTTCGACCGTCGTGTCCCCTCTAGTGGCCACCATGACGGTCGTCATTCCGTTCGGTGTGGCGATCTCCGGCAGCGAGGAAGCCTCGATCCTGGCTGTGACCGGCGTAGGGGTGGCCATCGTCGGCCTGGTGATGATCACCCTCGGAGGCCGAGCTACGGCCGGTATCCGGCAGGGGATCGTCTGGGGGCTGACATCGGGTCTGGGGTACGGATGTGGGCTGGCCGTTCTGATCGATACTTCATCGGCGAGTGGACCGTGGCCGGCCGTGACCCAGCGGATCGTGGCCTGCATCCTGACCCTGCTTCTGGCCGCCGGGTCGCGATCCATGCCGTTTCCGCCCAGAGGGGTCCGTTGGCCTCCGCTGCTTTCTGGCGCTTTCGGCGGTCTGGCTTCAGCGCTCTACGTCCTGGGCGTGCAGGCTGACGCCCTGCCAGCGGCGGTGACCGGCGCCATGTTTCCTGCGGTCAGCGTGGCCCTCGGACGGATCGTGTTCGGCGATGTGGTGCGGCCTCCACAGTTGGTAGGACTCGGCTTCGTGTTGGCCGGGGTTGCGGGGGTGGTCGGAGGGTGAGCCCGGCAAGGTTTGGTCGTGGGAGGCTGGGTAGATGAGCGTCACGGATCCGGTGCTGTATGAGGAGCGGGACGGTCTGGCGATCATCACGCTGAACCGTCCCGAGAAGAAGAACGCCCTGACCGACGCTGTTATCCAAGGAATCGCCGACGGGATCGACTCGGCGACAGCGTCGGCTGACGTGGTCGCGGTGGTCATCCGCGGTTCAGGCGACACCCTGACCGCCGGCTACGACCTCACGGCGGGAACGGCGGTTGGAACCTCGGGGGGTGACGAGCCCGGCTGGTCGACGCCTTACGGAGCGACGGGACCCGAACCTCGGGAGGGAGCGTGGGACCCCGTCCGCGACTACCAGTTCATGGGAAACAATGTCCGACGCTTCATGAAGGTCTGGGAGTGCCCGAAGCCCGTAATCGGCGAGATCCGCGGGTGGGCGGTCGGCGGTGCCACTGACCTGATCCTGTGCGCTGACCTTTTGTTCATGGCTTCCGACGCTCACATCGGATACGCCCCAAGTCGGATCTTCGGAACCCCGACCACGATGCTGTGGGTGTACCGCCTGGGCCTGGAGCATGCCAAGCAGTTCCTGCTGACCGGACGGGCCATCGACGCTGAGACGGCCCACAGGATCGGACTCGTGTCGTCGGTGCACGACCCCGAAGACTTGTCGGCGGCCGTGGAGGCTGAGGCCCGACGGTTCCGCCATATACCAGCCAACCAGTTGGCCCTCAACAAACTGCTCATCAACCAGGCATACGAGAACATGGGCTTACGTACTTCTCAGATGCTGGGCACGTTCTTCGACGGGGTGACACGCCACACAGAGGAGGCCTACCGGTGGGCCGAGTCGTTCGCCGACAAGGGCTTCCGTGAGGTCATCCGAGAGAGGGATGCACCGTGGGAGGACTATGGCGAGTCGCCTCGTTGAGCATTGACCTGCCTGTCTAGGCTGATGTCACTGGTGGATGGCTGAGGAGCTGCCACTGGACACGGTTTCCCACCGTGCGACCGGCCCTCGCTTCGGCGGGGGCCGTCTCGCGTTTGGGTTCAGTGAAGAGATCAATGGGTGGCTGGCACCCCGATGAAACCGGTCTCGGCCGATGGCGATCCCGACGTATATGACCGGTGTGGTCGTTGCCGGGAGAGGCGCTGTTGTCGGGTACCTGGTCGCCACCAGACCAGCCAGCCAGCCCGCCTGACAGCTGGCGGTCAGGGTTCGAGAGTGGTGAAGATCTCCGCAAGGTCGTCGACGGTGGTTCGAGGGTTGATGATGCACACCCGCATGGCCGGTCCACCCTCAAAGGTGGTCGGGGTGAGCATGGCCGTCCCGTTGGCCATCAGCTGGTCACACCACGCCTGATAGTCGTCAGCACCCCAGCCCCGTCGACGGAATGCCACCACCGACAGGTCCGGCTCGATCAGAAGTTCCAGATGCTCGGCGGCCACCACGAGGTCTCGGGTGGCCCGTGCCACCGACAAGGTGTGTTCGATGGCGTCCCGGTAGGCATCGGTGCCGTGGACGGCCAGTGAGAACCAGAAAGGAACACCCCGCGCACGTCGAGTAAGTACATGGGCGTGATCGGAAGGGTTGTAGAAAGCGTCCTCGATGGTTGCGTCGAGGTAGCTGGCATGTTGAGTGTGGGCGAGTCGTGCTGGCGTCGGATCTCGATAGACGAGTGCTGCGCAGTCAAAGGGTGATAGCAACCACTTGTGTGGATCCACGACAAGGGAGTCGCACCGCTCGATTCCGTTGAACCGGTCGCGCACCGAAGGGGCGACTAGTGCTCCGGCGCCGTAGGCGCCGTCTACGTGTAGCCAGACCCCACCTCCGTTGCAGGCATCGGCGATGGAGTCGAGGTCATCGACTATGCCGATGTTGGTCGTACCAGCGGTGGCGACCACGGCAAACACCTCAGTTCCGTCGGGTCGTCCGTCGATTGCCGCAGCGACCGAAATTCCGGTGAGTCGGTGCTCGGGGTTCAACTCGGCACGGATCACCTCGACGTCCATCACTCGGGCCGCAGAGTCAACGGACGAGTGGGTGCTATCGGCGCAGACCACCGCCCAGGCCTTTGGACGGTCGAGTCCGGCGGCCTGACGAGACCGTCGTGCTGCATCTCGAGCCGTGACCAAAGCCGAAAGGTTTCCGGTGGTGCCCCCGGTGACAAAGCATCCGTTGGCCCCGGCGGGAAGACCGGCCAGATCGGCGATCCACCGCATTGCGGCATTCTCCGCGTGAACCATCCCAGCGCCATCCAGCCAGAAGGCTCCACACTGCGCCGACGAGGAGACCACTAGGTCGAAGACGCTGGAAGCGGTGGTAGGAGCGCCTGCTACGAAGGCCAGATAGCGGGGGTGGTCACTGGCGACACTGGCTGGTGCTAGATACTCGGTGTACAACCTGAGTGCCTCGTCAGGTCCGAGGCCAGCAGGGGTGATCGTCTCGCCAACGTTCGCCGCAAGCTCATCGACTCTGGGGGCCTGCCGAATTTCAGGTTGCTCTGCGAATCGCCCGAGCACCTGGTCGACCACCTTGCGGACCATTGCCTCGTTGTCGGCATCCAGCCCGAACATCTCCATCCGGGGGAGGTTATGACTGATGAGACCTCGGCACCCTGCGGTCAGACGAACTCTTACATGGGTCGTATGGCACACTGCGATCTGGTGGCAGAAGAGGCGATTCGAACATGCTCGGCCGCACGAACAGCATGGGAACTTCCGATTGAAGTAGCGGTAGACCGGTTAGTGGTAGCGAAGCTGGTGACGGCCTCCGTCGACGACGATTTCGAGAGTCGCGCCGCCGTCGGTGACGTCGACGACCTCCGACGTGCCATCGGGTCGAAGCAGTGTCCACGAGCCGTCGATTGGCAGGGCCGTAACCTGGATTGCGTTACGTCGCCCAGCGACCGAGGGGTTACGTGGCTGAGCTGCCAGATAGAGCACCGGGGAGTCCCACCGAGCTTCGCTCAGTGCCACGTCAGGGAAGTTGACCCCCTCTACCGTTGGATCGGTGAATCGGTGGTCCGGTCCAGCGTTGAAGATCCGACTCCAGGCGCCTGGCGTGCAGACCCATCCGGCCATTGTTCGAGCGTTCAGTTGGCCGCGGGGATGGGGCTCGCCGAGGCCAAACCCGTATGTGAACTCACCTAGATCGTTGTCGCTGGTTGGCTCATGAATGCCGTCGACGACCTCCCAAATTTGATCTCGCACTAGGCCATTATCGAACTCACCGGTCTGGAGGGCCAGCAGAGACGCGAAGGCCGGATCGGCGAGGAGCCCCGGCTGGTCGGCGGTAGGTGGTTTGTCACCGCTAAGGCCGGTGATCTCCACGGCCAACTCCCACGCTGAAAGGGCCACGTCGGGTCGTTGCGGCGCGAGGTACCAGACGGGTGCCATTAAGCCCATTGGGCTGGACACGTGTTCGTCGACCACCGGGTCGTAGTAGAGATCCATGGCGACGGGCCGCCCGTCCTGCCAAGTGACGTAGTTATCGGCGGCGTGGTCCCACCACGGTTCGAACACGGCGTGATGGTTGGTGTCCAGGAGGGTGTCGTGCAGCCTCAGACCGAGGCCGGCACCGCTCAGTCAATAGGGCCAGATCTTGGTGTTCTCGCAGTGGACGCCGATCGGGCGGTGGCGCCACTGGTCAGCGAGGTGGGACGCGATGGTGGAGTGAGTCCAGGTGAAGGTGTGCTCTCCATCCCGAATCATTTCGAAGGGTTGGTTCCAACGGTCATTGCCGGTCACGTATCGGTGCAGGCCGAGCAGTAACCCGAAAAATCCCTTGAAGAAGAGCATCCCGTCGGCGGCTATGGGGTCCATTTGAACTCCGTAAGGGGCGATGCCGTTGGCGGTCCAGCCCGGCACGTCGTAGTCGCCCCACAGTGCTCCGGGAATGAGGGGCCTCCAATTGTCGGGATACGAGCCTCGGTCGGGGTCGGGGCCGAACTGGGTTAACCAGTCCGACGCAGCCCACCAGGAGGTGTGGCGGGTTACGAGCTCGTCGAGGATCTTGGCGTAGGTCTCCCGCCAGGCTGGCGTGCGATCAGCCATTAGGGCGATTGAGTAGGCCGAGTCGACGAGGTCGAACCGATGCCATGACAGCATCGGTTCTCCGGTGCGGTCGTCCCAGTGGGGGTGGGGCTGGCCGTCTCGACTCCAGTCGTCGGGGGTGGTGGCCTTGCGGTGTAGGTATCGCAGCCAACCTAGAGAGCGCTCGTCCAGTGGCATTGGCTCGGTCATGCGTCGAGGTCCTCGAACAGGAGGCTGCAACAGGTCAGGGCTCCTTCGGCTCTGGCCAACTCCGAGGCATCGACAGTGTGGACCTCGTAGCCAGCATCGACGAGGCGCTGGGCGGTGCGGGGGTAGGCCGCAGCGGCCACTACAGCGTCGCCCACCCGGACGACGTTGGCCGCTCCGGGCTCCGACGGGTCGATGGTGATGCACCGGCGGTCACCGAACTGGCCGACGTCGACCCGGTCCGGGTCGACGAGGAGCGTGTCGACGTCGACGGCGGTTGCTGCGGACTTGAGGTGCAGGCAACCATTGACCTCGGCGGCATGGACGCGGTAGCCGTGGTCGGCCACTGCGCCTCGGAACTGCCTGACCGCGTGGTGGTCACTGCGGGAGGTCAAGCCGATCCAAACGTCACGACCGGCGACCAGGACGTCGCCGCCGTCGATGGTCCCAGGAGCCTCGATGCGATCCAGTGGTCGGTAAGGCAGGAGGGCCTGCTCGATGGTAGGTCGTTCACCACGGCGGGACTCAGCGCCTGGTCGAGTGATGATCGCCACCTCGTCGAGCACGACAGCTACGTCCTCGACGAAGACCGAGTCCGGAAGGTCGGGTTCGGCCGGCAATTGTTCCACCCGGCACCCCAGATCAGCCAACGCTGCCGCGTAGGCGACGTGTTGGGCGCGAGCGACGTCAACGTCGATTGAGGAGCGTTCGAGGTGTGTTAGCTCACAGTCCCCAATGGCGGGGCTGACCTCCCGGGTGATGGCGATCAGCATCGGGCAACCGTAGTGCGACCACCTCTTACGGCTCTTGCTTAGACGTCGGGATGAGCGTCCAGGTAGGTGACCTCTAGGTCGCTGGCGAGGATCGAGCCGAGGGCGTCGAGCAGGCCGGTCTCAATCCGCCATGCGAGGTAGGCCTCATGGTTGGCCCGGGTGGCAAACTTTTCCCAGAGAACGATGTTGTCAGGGTTGTCTGCGTCGGTGTACGCCTCTATAGATTCACAGCCCTCAAAGGCACGTGTCGCTGTTAGACCCTGTTCGCTTCGAAGAATGGCGAGGAGTTCGACGCCCTTACCTGCTTGGCAAGGGAAGAGAGCATGGACAGTCTGTGACATCTATTTCCACCATCTGTTGGGCCTCCCACGGTTGGGAGGCTTGATGCTTGACTTCACCATGAGTCCCGGCTTGTAGTCAAACTGGACCGGAGCGAGGTCTGTGCGACCTTCGAGGTGCTTTGAAATGCCATCAACGAAATGCCATCAACCAAATAGCGCCAGAAACAACCAGCGGAGAACATTGAGATGACACGAATCGGATATCAGATACCTAACTTCACCTACCCGGAGACTCCAGAGGCGGCGATCTTTGATTCGGTCGTCGCTCAGGCCAAAGCGGCCGAAGCCGCAGGCTTCGACCGAGTCTTCGTAATGGACCACTTCTATCAATTGCCGGGTATCGGAGCTCCAGAAGAGCCAATGTTCGAGTGCTACTCGGTCCTCTCCGCGTTAGCTCAGCACACGGAGAAGGTAGGTCTCGCTGCGTTGGTGACCGGTAATACCTACCGGCATCCCACTCTCCTGGCAAAGGTGGTCACCGCCCTCGATCACGTTTCGTCGGGTAGGGCAACTCTGGGAATCGGCGCGGGCTGGTTCCAGCTGGAACACGACTCTCTCGGCTATGAGTTCGGCACGTTTACCGATCGATTCGAGAAACTCGAAGAGGCCTTGAAGATCGTGATTCCAATGCTTCGTGGAGAAACGGTGAGTTTTGCTGGGAAGCACTATCAGGTGTCCGACGCGGTTAACTCGCCACTACCGATTTCCCGCATCCCGGTGATGATCGGTGGCAGTGGTGAGAAGAAAACCCTACGGATGGTTGCCCAGTACGCAGACGAGTCCAACCTGGCGACCGGCCCAATTTCAGAAATTCCAAGGAAGCTGGACGTTCTCGAAGAACATTGTGATCGCCTAGGCCGCGATCGATCAGAGATAGTGGTGACGAAGTTGCAGATGGTCTGCGTCGCTCCGACCATGGAGGAGGCCGAATCGGATCTACGCGAGGTCGCTGCAGCAAAGGGATGGTCTGAAGAGGTCATTGAGATGGCCAAGATGATTTTGATCTTCGGCGACTCGGACACCGTGGGAGAGAAACTCCAGGCCTGCATGGACACCGGTATCGACGGGATGACAATCAACCTTGCCGCCAATGGCCACAAACTCGAGAGGATTGGGCTCCTAGGTGAAATCGCATTGGCAGCGACGACCTGAGTAGTGCGTCTCTCCACGAGGACACGAAAGACTTCCGGCGGCACCTTTAAATCCGGACCATCTTTCGTGCGTTCTGATCAGTGCTGAAGGGTCCAGATGTCAGGGAGTTTCACCAACTAGGGGAGCCAGCCTCTGGGCGACTAGTTGGTTGCCGTTAGGGGAGAGGTGGCAGAAGTCGATATAGACATAGCCATCGGTGTCAAGAACTCTGGAAAAGTCGTAGAACTCAAATTCTGAAGCTTCTGCATAGCGTCGGATGGCAGGATAAATAGATTGGTATTGCAATCCAGCTTCCTTCCATCCATCCCGAAAAAGGTCGATATGGTCCAACTTCGTTTCACTGAGATATGAGACTGGTTGGAGAATTGCGATAAACCGATCGCCATTGCGGCGAGCCACTGCGTCTGCACTACGCCAGTCGTTTACTAGGGATCGAGCGATTTTTTCTGCTCGTACTGGATCGTCGTGACAGACATATCCAGAGTTCATCAAGCGCTTGTCGAAAGCCTGTCTAATCTGATCGATCAGAGCTAGCGCTGGCATCAATATCATTGCTGGTGAAAGCATATTGCGTGAAACCGCTGTCCGAATTTGCTGCTCACGCACTGTGCCTGATGTTGAATTTGTGGCTCGACACTTATCAAGAACGTCGTTGACCCCGTCATAGAAGATGATCGTCCGTGCCGGAGTGGTCGCTTGTTTGGGATCGGCGTAGATATCAACTAGCTCATTGAGGCTCTGACGGGCGTGGTATCCGGGTTGGGCATAGTTCTTTACTTGCTTCTCTGCGATTTGAGACAAGTGACTAGGGATGGTGTTTGCATCGTTACTCCCATAGCCCCACATCGTGGATCCTCCAAAAAGCCACACCTCGTGGGGACCTACATTCGGGGCCTGTACCACATCCCGTAAACCATCTAGCCCAATATTGAGTGTCGGACTTTCATAGGGTTCACTCTTCCAAATCACGAAGTCGTGGTAGGCCGATGAAGTCCCTTCCAAGTCCTGGAAGTGCTGTTCTGCCCAGTCAAGTTGGGCATAGTTCGGCAAGGCCGCCCTCTGCTCCTCTGCTCCGGGGGTAAGCAGAGAGATGATGTTGTATGTGAGCTCTATACCCATTGGAGCCAGAACAACGCTGCCGACAGCAGAAGTCATTAGGAGAAGATTGATGCATAGAACTTTCAGAGTCTTGTTAACTCGTTTCACCATTTCTTGCACTGGTGCCCGTGCACCGTCTCTCCAGTCATCTCAGTTTCCCTAATCCAGCTCATACCGGCCCTGATGCTCTTGGCGGAGAGAAGGGTCCTGGTCTCCCTTGTAGAGAACTGACCCTCCGACTACAAGAAGATCAAGTTCAGTAGCCATGAAACAACGGAAAGCGTCTGTTGGTGAGCCGACTATCGGCTCGCCACGCACGTTGAATGAAGTGTTGACCAGGACAGAGCAACCAGTCCGTTCGCGAAAACCGGCCAATAGCGCGTGGTACAGCGGGTTAGTTGACGCATCAACAGTCTGGACCCGCGCTGAGTAGTCGACATGCGTGACGGCTGGGATAGTCGACCGGGCGACGTTCAGCATCTCGAGACCCAACAGCCTCTCCTCCTCAGGTGTCATTACGGATCGGAGATCGTCGTTCACGGCGGCGACGAGCAACATGTACGGGCTGGGCACACTCAGATTGAAGTACTTCTCGGCATCTTCGGCCAGAACCGAAGGAGCGAAAGGCCGGAAACTCTCCCTGTACTTGATTTTGAGGTTCAACATCCGCTGCATCGAGGCGGACCGCGGGTCCGCGAGGATTGAGCGCGCTCCTAGTGCTCTCGGTCCGAACTCCATTCGTCCTTGGAACCACCCAACAGCTTTTCCCTCGGCTAGAGCATCGGCTGTCAAACTCAGCATTTGACTCTCGTCGAAAGTCTCGAAGACTGCTCCACAGCTACGAAGCTCGGCGTCGATCTGATCGACGTCAAAGGCGGGTCCGAGGAACGAACCGCGCATCGAATCCGGCTTTTTGACGACGCGTTTGCCGCCAAGTTCCCGGTGATACGCGGCTAGAGCCGCCCCGACGGCACCGCCCGCATCGCCCGCCGCAGGTTGGATCCAGAGGTTGGGAAAAGCACCGTCTCTTTGGATCCTGCCGTTCGCTACGCAATTCAGGGCGACGCCACCAGCTAGGCAGAGGTTGGGGATGGCGTATTCTTCTGCAAGCGCACGCGTAATTGTTAATACGACCTCCTCGGTGACTTCCTGGATTGATGCCGCGATATCCATGTGAAAAGTTTCAATAGAGTCGGACTCTGCCGTTCGCGCCATTTGCCCAAAGAGTCCTGCGAATCGATCGTTCGTCATTCGGAGGCCTGTGGCGTAATCGAAGTACTTCTGGTCAAGCTGAAACGACCCGTCGGGGCGGAGGTCAATTAGGTGCTCCAATATCAGCGCCTTGTAGACAGGCTGCCCATAGGGGGCGAGGCCCATCAGTTTGTACTCGCCGCTGTTCACCTTGAAACCGGTGTAGTAGGTGAATGCGGAGTAGAGAAGCCCGAGTGAGTGGGGAAAGTGAATCTCCTTGAGAATCTCACATGTGTTGCCCCTACCAATTGCAACGGTGGTGGTTGCCCACTCCCCAACACCGTCGAGAGTCAGGACGACCGCTTCTTCGAACGGAGAGGGAAAGAAGGCACTAGCGGCGTGGCTGTAATGGTGTTCAGAGAAGAGAATCGATGACGGTCCTCGAAACGTGTGATCAGTACCAGCCAAGGCTTTGGAGAGCTGCCGTTTCAGGAAGAGCTTTTCGCGTAGCCACACTGGCATCGCAGATCGAAACGACTGGAATCCCTGGGGAGCGTTCGTTATATAGGTTTCTAGGAGTCGCTCGAATTTTAGGAATGGCTTATCGTAGAAGGCGACATAGTCAATATCTCCCAAACTGAGTCCAGCTTCCGCAAGTGCAAATTTGATTGCATTCTCTGGATAGCTCGCATCATTCTTATTCCGGGTAAAACGTTCTTCTTGGGCTGCGGCGATGATCTCGCCATCGACAACTAGCGCTGCGGCGCTGTCATGATAGAACGCTGATATTCCGAGGATCTTCGACAAAAGTCTAAAAGATGGTGTAAATGAATGGAGCGACGGCTGAGCCCTGAGAAAGTACGATCAGAGCACCAAAGATAACCAGGAACAGGAGCGCTGGGAGAAGCCAGTACTTTTTCCGAATTCTTAGAAAGGACCACAATTCAGTAATGAAGGACATGGAATCTTTCAGTATTGGTTACGCAGGGAGCCCATGGGGTTGCTATCCGGACCCCGCTGAAGCCAGTAGGTACTTGCCGCTGCTTCCTGAGTCCTACTATTCCCCTTTCGTAGTCGACGTGATGCCCGTAGGGCAATCCCTGTTGGAGTTATGATGAGTAAAAATAAGATCGCCATAACAATCTGTGAGACAACACTCCCGAGAATAGTTGAGAGTTGAAACCAGAAGTAATTGGGTTTAGTTAGAAGGCGAGGGGCAAAAAGTCCGATAAGTAATATGGCTCCGGCAGGTATAAAGATCCACTTCCTGGGCTCTCCGCTGTTAAGGAGTGGATAGAATCCTATGAGGGAAAAGACCACAGCGAATACAAAAGCAAAACTACGCTCGGAACTCATCGGGATATCGATGTGTGATGTGGATTCATGCATAAGTTGAGGCCGTACCGAAGGCAGCTCGTCTATTGACTGGCTCCACACTAACGACACTGGAGCATCAGGACGGGTAAACCCCCTCTCCATGCCATGGAGACCTGGACTGGCGTCAGTGCGCTGCCAGCAAAGCTCTCGGGCTCCAACTGTCCCAAGGAATTTCGCTCCACAGTGAGAAGTGCATTGGGTTGGGAAAATCAACGTCCGAATTGGGCCTATTGGTACGACCTCTAGGCCAGGTCACGTTGCGCGAACCTCCTAAGCGCTGGGGAGTGGAACGCATTCACAACCGAGACTGTTGGGGTACCCATGGACAGCAGATGAAACACCGCCGCCGTCTTACGTCGGGCGCATCGCCGCCGGGAGCGGGATGCCGATGACTTAGACAAGAGCGGGTGTGGCTCCTTGGGATGGGTCCCCAGTAACCAAACTCAGAACGGGAGCACTGATTGTCCCTGAGGTCCGATCCCTGGGGCGTTGCGGACCGGGATTCCTATAGGCCGGGGGTTAGGTCCGGAAGCCGCCAGAGCGACCTTCGAATAGGCCGTTTCCCGACTCGGGGTGGCCCCGGACTTGTCAATAGAGGTGTAACGGGCTCTTTGTCAGTGGCTCTGGCCCCGCTCAGGGTGGTCCCGCCAGGGGAGAGCGCGAGCGGCGGGGGGTAGGAGCCCTTCGTTGGGGGAATTCTTGTATCAAAACCTTGCCATGTAGGCTGATCCTGTGGTCCTCGACGAATCCCTTTGGGATGTTCTGTTCGTTGAGGACTTCAAGGGGGAGTTGGTTCAGAAGGTCAGCGATTTCTTTAATAGCCATTTCCCCGAAGTATTTTGGCCAAGCTGTACACCCGAAGAATTTGAATGGAAGTTGGGTGAGAGTAACCCGGCAGGTCGCGGGATGATGGCCGTGGCCGTCTACGGAAATACAATTGCGGGTGTAATTACCGCTACTAGAAAGAAGGTATTGGTTGATGGCGTACCAGTACCTTCAGCAGAACTTGGCGATACATATACCCATCCATCATTTCGGAATATCGGGAGGTGCCGAGAGTTAGCTCCGGGTACATCGTCTCGTGACGACTATCTCAACAAGAGCGTATTCGGACGCCTAGCTATGGAATTGCTGAGCCGACTTGACGACGAGGGACTCGATCTCGCCTATGGGACACCTAGTCGTGAGGTGGTACGCGATACCTGGTGTCGGCGAAATAGGTGCGTCGAGATGTCCGGCCTTGACATTAGGACCTGGCATCGCCCTGGTCTTGTAGCGCTCCAGCAAAGGCTGCCACCCG
>JASLKB010000050.1 GCA_030747775.1 Acidimicrobiales bacterium
CGTCACCTACCTGGACGAACGAGCCGAACGGCACCAACTTGGTAACCCGGCCATACACCAACTCCCCAACCTGATGGGCACCGGCGAACTCCTGCCAGGGGTCCTGCTGGGTGGCCTTCAGTGAGAGACTGATGCGCTCACGGCTGAGGTCAACCTCAAGCACCTGAACTTCGATCTCGTCACCCACCGCCACCACTGAGCCGGGGTGGTCAACGTGCTTCCACGACAGTTCCGAGACATGTACTAGGCCATCCATGCCGCCAAGGTCCACGAAAGCACCGAAGTTGACGACACTGGAGACGACACCCTTGCGGGCCTCACCGGGACGCAGGTCGTGCAGGAACTCCTCGCGCTGCTCTTTCTGGGTCTCCTCCAACCAGGCGCGGCGAGACAGGACCACGTTGTTGCGGTTCTTGTCCAACTCGATGATCTTGGCGTCGATCGTGGTGCCGATATAGGGCTGGAGGTCACGGACCCGACGCAGCTCCACCAGCGAAGCCGGCAGGAAGCCTCGAAGACCAATGTCGACAATCAGGCCGCCCTTGACGACCTCAATCACGGCGCCGGACACCATGCCGTCGCCATCTTTAATCTCCTCAATCCGTCCCCAAGCACGCTCGTACTGGGCCCGCTTCTTGGATAGGAGTAGACGACCCTCCTTGTCTTCGCGCTGGAGGACCACGGCCTCAATCTTTTCGCCCACGGCGACGATCTCATTGGGATCGACACCGTTACGGATCGAGAGCTCACGGGGCGGGATGACACCCTCAGACTTGTAACCAATGTCCAGCAGAACCTCGTCCTTATCAACCCGGACGACAGTGCCCTCAACCAACTGGCCGTTCTCAACGTCAACCATGGTGGCCGAGTAGGCCTCGTCGAGGCTCAGGGAACCAAGGTCGTTCTCGGTGATGGGACGGGGGGTGTACTCACCGCTCTCGTCGAAGGTGCCCATGGGCGGAGAGTCGAGGGTGGAAGGGGTGAGGGTCAGCTCGGACACGTGTTCTTCTCGTCGGATAGGAGTAGATGGACAGGACAGACCGCTCACATGCAGGTGAAGCGGACCCAGAGAGCCTACCGGGGACGGGATGCCACCCCCTCGGGACGACGAAACGCCAGTTTAAAAGTCCGTGGCACCAGCGCGCTTTCCGACGACCAGGAATTCTGGATGGTCGAGGTCTGGCCGGCGCCGGGCATAGTCCCCTGGGGTCACCGAGCGGATCTCGTCGATAACCAGTCCAGCCCGGTCGGCTAGAAGGCGTAGTTCCCGTGGCGTGAAGCATGTTGTCCAGAGCTCGGAGACCAACTCCACCCCGTCGACATCCCGCAAGACGGCGTGCTCCCGATTTACGCCCGCTGCCGCATCGAAGTCGTCGTCGTCGCCCAGAAACCGAACCTGGAAGTAGGACGAAAAGGCGCTCAGGGCTACCCCTCCACCGGGCCGGACGGCGGCCACTATCCGCTCCAGGACAGCACCGTCTGGATCCAGCACCGCAGTATCCGAGCCTGGTCCCCCGGCGAGACCAAATGCCCCTTGGCACAGTGAGATGGCGGCATCGAACTCAGAGTCGAAGGACATCGTTCGAGCATCACCGTGGATGAACGTCGCTCCCCTCGGTGCGCCCCTACGGGCCAAGCCTACGAAGGTCTCCGAAACGTCCAGCCCCACCACCTCAAAGCCCCGGCGAGCCAGTTCGTGACTGTGGCGACCTGGACCACACCCCACATCCAACAGCCGGGCCCCCGGTGCCAGGTCCAGTACTTCAACCAGGACATCCACCTCGCTAACGGTCCCATAGGTGAACGAGTAGCGCAGGTAAGCGTCGCCCAGGTGGTCAGCAACCCCCTCGAACCAATGACCCATCAGCAGAGCTCGGCGGGCATTAGCTCTTGGCGTCTGCCCAGGTAGCGCCTGTCGCCACCTCGACAGCCAACTCCACCCGCAGGTCGTAGGCCCCAGTCATCTCAGCCCGCACCATTGCCTCCACCTCCACAAGTTCATCAGGTGGCACCTCGAGGATCACCTCGTCGTGAACCTGGAGTACTAGCCGGGATGCGAAACGGTCAGTCCGTAACCGTTCATCAATACGGATGAGGGCGACCTTGAACACGTCGGCAGCCAGGCCCTGAATCCCGGCGTTCATGGCCTGGCGCTCGCCCGCCTGACGCACGTTGAAGTTGGGTGATGAAAGTTCAGGGATCCGACGCCGACGACCAAACAGGGTCTCGGTGTAGCCCTTCTCTCGAGCCTCCTCCACGGTCCGATCCATATAATCGCGAACCGACGGAAATGCCTCAAAGTAGGACTGAAGGATTTCAGCAGCCTCCTCGACAGGAGAGCCCAGTCGCTGGGCCAGCCCGTAGGCCTCCATACCGTAGGCCAGTCCATAGGCCACCATCTTGGCCCGGTTCCTGACCTCGAAGGTCACCTCAGTCGGATCGATCCCCCATGTACGGGCAGCTACCGCCGTGTGAATGTCGTCCCCAGCCTCGAAGGCCGCTATCAGCCCCGGGTCAGCGGCGAGGTGGGCAATAACCCGTAGCTCGATTTGGTTGTAATCCGCCACCAAGAGACTGCAGCCGCTCGCCGGCACAAACGCCCGTCGGAAAGCCCTACCGGCCTCAGTGCGGACCGGGATGTTATGGAGGTTCGGCGCATCGGAGCTAAGTCGCCCCGTCCGGGCCACTGTCTGGTTGAAGGTGGCCCGAATACGGTCCCCGGGACCCACCTCGGCCAGCAGGCCCTCACCGTAGGTGGACCGCAGCTTCTCAACCTCTCGATAGGCCAACAGGTGGGCGACCACAGGATGGTCGTCCCTAAGGCGCTCCAGAGTGGCGGCATCAGTCGAGAATCCGGTCTTGGTCTTCTTACCCGGGGTGAGACCGAGCTTCTCAAACAGGACCTCCCGGAGCTGCTTGGTGGAGTTCACGTTGAACTCCTCTCCAGCCGCTTCATGGACCAGCCCCCGGAGGCGTTCACAGTCGGCTGTGAGCTCGTCACGTAGGCGAGTCAACTCAACCACGTCGACGCCTACACCTAGTTCCTCCATACGGGCCAGGACGGACACCAAAGGGATCTCGATGTCGTCGTTAAGCATCCGAAGCCCCTGCGCCTCCAAGGCCAACGACAACGGCTCATGCAAGACACTGACCGCTGCAGCTCGGTGCGCAGCCTCCGCTGACGGATCGGCCACGTCTCCAGTCAGGTCCAACTGGCCAGCAGGTGGACCGATCGCGGGGAGCATCCGACGGGCGTGGCGCTCCACAACAACCCCCAGGTCGTACGTGGTGTCGGCCGGATCCAACAGGTACGAAGCCAGTGCCGTATCCATGACAAGACCCACCTCGTCGAAGCCCAGGCGCTGCAGGACGCGAAGTAGCGGCTTGGCGTCGTGTGCCACCACACCCGGGCCGGTAGCGCCCAACAACTCACCCATGGCGGGCCTGGTCGCGGCATCGGCCAGTAGGTCACCCGACACCCACCAGGCCCGCTCGCCGTCGGACAGGGCGAGACCCGGGCCCAGATCCGGACCGGCGAGGCCACCCGGCGGTTCCGCCACCGTGGCTACCCCCAGTGGTCCCGAGGCTCCCTTCCCGATGGCCGCGAGAGCGACAGCATCGACCACCACCTCTACAGCCACCTCCAGTTCACCTGATGCCCCGTCAGCTGCGTCCCCACCGAAGTTCACGCCCAGCAGAGCAGCCAGGCGCTCCCGGGCCCGACTCAACTCCAAGACCTCCAGTAGACCACCGGCTCGCTCTACGTCGACCGGACCCCGATCCAGGTCGGTGGCATCCAGGCCGAGTGGCACATCGCGGACCAGAACCATCAGCTCTTCGTTTAGGCGGGCATGGTCCTCGTTAGCTATGAGGTTCTCCTTCAGCTTTGGCGTCTGCTCGCCGACCGCAGCAAAGATGCCATCCAGCCCGCCGTATGCGTTGATGAGCTTGGCGGCCGTCTTCTCCCCCACTCCGGGGACGCCTGGCAGGTTGTCCGACGGGTCGCCACGCAGAGCGGCGTAGGCCACATAGTCGACGGGCCTCACCCCGGTGCGCTCCAGGATCCCGGCCTCGTCATAGAGGGCGTAGTCCGACACGCCCCGCTTGTTGTAGAGAACCCGGACATGCGGGTCCTCGACCAGCTGATAGCTGTCCCGGTCGCCGGTCACGACGGTCACGTCCCGTCCGGCATCACGAGCCAAAGTGGCCAGAGTGGCGAGCACGTCGTCGGCTTCAAACCCATCGGCGTCCACGACCCGCAGGCCCAGAGCCCCGACTAGTTCACGCACAAGGTCAAGTTGCTGGTACAGGGTGTCTTCCTGCTTCTCCCGATTGGCCTTGTATGACGGGAGTCGCTCATGGCGGAACGTTCCACCGGGTCGGTCGAAAGCCACCGCCACGCCGTCAGGCTCGTGGTCGCGCAGGAGCGACACAAGCATCTGGGTGAACCCGAAGACGGCATTTGTCTCCTGGCCAGTTCGAGTAACCATGTCCCTGGGGATCGCGAAGAACGCCCGATAGGTCAGCGAATTGCCATCGATGAGAAGGAGTCCGGACACCGCAGCGACCCTAACCTCACCGACTACAGCCCCGTTGAGACTCGAAGGTCCCCCGACGAGTGATCAGGAGGGGCGCAGTCCGTCCCCAATGACAGCGCGGGCCACATCAGCCATCGTGCAACGCCCCGACATTGCTGAAGTTTGGAGAAACCGGAAGGCATCCTCCTCGGCCATTCCTGCCTGGTCAATGAGCACACCCTTGGCACGGTCGATGATCTTGCGAGCCTCCAGCCGATCCGACAGTGTCTGAGCCTGGTCAGTTAGGGCCCTCATCTCGCGGTGGCGGGCGCGGGCCACTTCGACAGCCGGCACTATTTCGGAGCGCTGGAACGGCTTGACCAGATAGGCCAGTGCGCCAGCTTCGACGGCCCTGTCGATTAGATCGCGCTGGCTGAATGCCGTGAGGATCACTACAGCTGCGTCATGAGCTTCGGTGATGCGCGATGCGGCCTCAATCCCGTCCAAGCCCGGCATCTTGATATCCAGAATGACCACGTCCGGATCCAATTCGGCTACCAGTTCGACAGCGTGGTCACCCCGCCCAGTGTCGCCAACCACCTCGTAACCCTCATCAACGAGGGTCTCCTTCAGGTCAAGGCGGATGATGGCCTCGTCCTCAGCCACCACCACCCGCACCCGTGGCACCCCCGGCGACGAATTGAGCTGGGGGGATTCAGTCATCGGCACCCATTCGGTCCAAGAGCTCATCCTGAGTGGCCTCAAGTCGAGCAATGTCGTCCAGCACGTCGTCCCGATGCCGCTCCATCGCCCGAGCATGGCGCTCGGCATCGCGATGAACGCTTCCCGACTGAGCGGTCTCCGATACGAGAGAACGAACGCGGGCGTCCTCGGCGTCGGCCGTTAGGTGGGCCAACTGCTCTTCAGCGACCGCTAGATCAGTACGCAGCCGTTGTAGGCGCTCACCGACCTCGGTCAGTCGTCGTTCAATCACCGGCCGCGACATGGGACGGAAAAGTGTACGAGCGAAGACTTCGCATAGTTCCAACCAGTGAATCTGGTACTGCCCGGGTGCCACCTGATCGACAGTTTTAAGGGTCTGAAACGCTGCAAAGTTCATTTCCTTGGTGCCCGGGGCGGGACTTGAACCCGCACGACCTCACGGCCAGAGGATTTTGAGTCCTCCGCGTCTGCCAATTCCGCCACCCGGGCGAGTGGTTCGATCCTACCGGTGACCTCTCGGCGACGACCCGCCAAGCCGCCGCTGTCGTCATTCGGTGACCTAACCCACCGGAGGCCCCTACGATGGGTAATCGCAGCGGACGCTCTACACCGACACAACCCGTCCCGCACCCCTTCCGAGTCCCCTCGAGGAACCCGATGATCGCCTTCACCTACTCCGGCCAGGGATCCCAACAGCCCGGCATGGGCGCGCCATGGGCCGACCATCCCTCCTGGGAACTAGTCGATGAGGCCTCCCAGGCCGCTGGTCGGGACGTCAGCCATCTGCTACTGGACGCTGGTGTTGGTGAACTTCGAGAGACACGTAACGCCCAACTGGCGACCTTCGTGACCAGCATGGTGATCCTCGACGCGGTGGAACGGCTCGGGATCGATGCCGCTGGCCATGCCGGTCACAGCCTCGGCGAGTACAGCGCACTTACCGCCTCAGGCGCCCTGGGCTTCAGCGACGCCGTGGCCCTCGTCGTCGAACGAGGTGAGGCCATGCAGGTAGCCGCTCAGGACCCTGAGGGAACCATGGCCGCCGTACTGGGCCTGGACGACACCGGCGTCGAAGAGGCATGCGCAGCCGTTGACGATTCGGTCTGGGTGGCCAACTACAACGCTCCCGGCCAAGTCGTCATTGCCGGAACCCCCGACGCGGTAGCCGCCGCCGGTGAGGAGGCCAAGACCCGCGGCGCCAAGGGTGCGGGTGGCATCGAGGTCGGGGGTGCCTCCAATACTCCATTGTGGGCCCCCGCCGGGGACGGGGTCGGCGAAGCCATCGACGCTACCGAGATCCGCCCCCCAGAGGGAATCGTTGTGGCCAACGTGGACGCCACCGCTCACAAAAACCCCGCCACCTGGCGCGCCATGATGAACGCCCAACTATGTAGCCCGGTCCGATGGTCCCAGAGCCTCGAGACTCTCGATGCATCCGGTTTTACAACCTTCGTGGAGTTAGGGCCGGGCAACGTCCTAACCGGTCTACTTAAGCGAACCATCACCGGCGCCACGCGCCTCACTGTCAACAACCCGGACGACCTCGACGCTTTACTCGACGCCTTGGCCGCCCCCGTCGAAACCGAAACCGACGGAGGCGACACCGTCGAGGGCGAGCACCTTTTCGCCACCGACCGCATGGTGGTCAGTCCGGCTACCGGCGTATTCACCCCCACAGCCGACGTCGGACCCGGTCAAGTAGTGCTCACCGGTGCCCTACTGGGTCATATCGGCGCCACCGAAATCCGCTCACCGTTCTCCGGGGATTTCATGGGATGGTTGGCAGTCGAAAACGAACGGGTGACGGCATCCAAACCCATCGCCTGGCTGCGCGCCAAGTAGTTGGAACCGGCCAGTCAAGCCCACACCGACCAAAAATGACCCAGGAGACCATCA
The DNA here is from genome assembly GCA_030747775.1 of Acidimicrobiales bacterium. GTDB lineage: Bacteria > Actinomycetota > Acidimicrobiia > Acidimicrobiales > MedAcidi-G1 > UBA9410. The sequence goes on from JASLKB010000050.1 coordinate 7,137, forward strand.
CAAGCCATGGATAAATCCACAAGTCGAGTCGTGCTGGTTACCGGAGGAAACCGGGGCATCGGCTTGGCCTGCGCACAGGCGTTCGCCGATGCCGGCCACCGGGTGGCCGTTACTTGCCGAAGTGAGGCCCCCGCTGAACTAGCTGAGGCGGGGATCCTTGCCGTTTCGTGCGATGTGACCGACACCGAGCAGGTCGACTCGGCCTTCGCCACCGTGGAGGAACATCTCGGCCCGGTTGAGGTCCTAGTAGCCAACGCCGGAATCACCCGCGACGGACTGGTCTTGAGGATGTCCGACACCGATTTCACCGACGTCATCGACGCCAACCTCACCGGGGCGTTTCGAGTCTCCCGTAGGGCCGTGAAGGGGATGATGAAGGGCCGCTGGGGTCGAATCATCCTCGTGTCATCAATCGCCGGGCGGATCGGCCAGACCGGCCAAGCCAACTATTCCGCCTCCAAAGCCGGACTAGTCGGTCTAGGTCGCTCCCTGGCCAAGGAATTCGCTAGCCGCAACGTGACAGTCAACATGGTCGCCCCGGGTCCGATCGTGACCGACATGTTGGCCGCCCTCCCCGACGATCAGCAGGCGGCCTACGCCGAGGCCGTACCACTGGGTCGCCTCGGACGGGTACACGAGATCTCCGCCGCGGTGATATTCCTCGCTTCTGAGGACGCCAGCTATATCACCGGCGCTGTCCTACCCGTTGACGGCGGGCTGTTCATGGGCTGAAAACTCACGGGCTGAAGAATGCGTGCCGCGAAGCTGGTGTCCTACGCCACAATCCATTCTCCCAACCGCCCCACCGCTCTAGGGTGAGACGGTTCACGATCACCCATTAGAACGGAGAATGAGAATGAGCGACGACAACTTTGAGAAATTCCGCAAGTGTGCGGTGGACGTCTTGGCGGTCGAACCCGATCAGGTCACCATGGAGGCGTCCTTCGCCGACGACCTCGATGCCGACAGTCTCGACCTCGTCGAGTTGGTCATGGCACTAGAGGAGGAATTCGGCGTCAGCGTCGAGGAGGAGGAACTCGAAAACATCACCACTATTGGCGGTGCCTACGAGCTCATCACCGGCAAACTCTGATGACCCGTCGTCGAGTGGCCGTCACCGGCTTGGGCGTGGTTTCCACGTGCGGCGTTGGTACGGACGCGTTCTGGGATGGCCTCTGTGGCCCCGCACCAGAAGGCGACCGGTTGGTCCCCGACTTCGATCCCTCTCCGTGGTTTGAAAATCCCAAAGAGGCCCGTAGGAGCGACCGCTGCACGCAGTTCGCCCTGGCTGCGGCCGACATGGCTCTCGAACAGGCCGGAGAACTAACCGCCGAACCCACCCGACGGGGTGTATTCATCGGCACAGGCATCGGGGGCATCCAAACCCTCGAGGACCAAATCCTCGTTATGAACGAAAAGGGCCCCCGGCGGGTGTCACCTTTCCTCATACCGATGATGATGCCCAACGCCGCACCAGCAGCCGTATCGATGCGACACGGCTTTCAAGGTCCCGCCGAGAACACCTGCACCGCCTGCGCTGCAGGCACGCACGCGTTAGCTAATGCCGCACGCCTCGTGGCCCACCGACGATGCGACGTCGTGCTAGCCGGGGGTAGCGAGGCACCATTCGTCGATGCCGCCATGGCCGGATTCACCAACATGACTGCATTCTCGTCAGCCGGGATCTCTCGACCGTTCGATGCCAAACGGGACGGCTTTGTCATGGGTGAAGGTGCCGGTGTGCTCGTTCTCGAGGACTGGGACACCGCTGAAGCCCGTGGGGCAACCATCTTGGCCGAGGTCCTCGGTGGGGCTAGCACGGCCGACGCTCACCACATCACCGCACCGTCCCCGGGCGGCATGGGTGCCATCAACTGCATGCGTCTAGCCCTTGAAGAAGCTGGCGTGGAGCCTGCCGCCATTACCCACGTCAATGCCCACGGTACGTCCACTCCACTGAACGACATGGCCGAGGCTGTGGCTATGCAAGCCGTATTCGGTGAGAACGGCCCAAAGGTGACCTCCACCAAAGGAATCACCGGTCACGCCCTGGGCGCCGCCGGTGCCATCGAGGCCGTCGCCGTGGTAATGGCCATGCAGAAAGGCCTGATCCCCCCTACAGCGGGCTACACCACGCCCGACCCCGAAATGCCGTCCATCGACGTCGTCGCCGGCGAACCCGCACCGTGGACTCCCGGCGTGTCCATGTCCAACTCGTTCGGGTTCGGCGGCCACAACGGGAGCCTGGTCATCGGACCGGCCTGATTTCGGGCGTTCACCTCATTCGGGACTGCGACTTCAGCGCTAGTCGATCACACCGGTTCCACAAAGACGAACATCAGTTCACACCGACAGGCCTCTTCGCCGTCCACCGAGGCCCGTCCCCTACCCTTGCCGGCCCTAGCCGAAACCCGACCCAGTTCGACCTCCAAGTCCAACCGCTCACCGGGCACCACCTGGCGCCGGAAGCGCACCCTATCGAGACCGCCGAAAAGGGCCAGTCGTCCGGCGAAGTCGGGGCGGGTGAGTAGTGCATAGGCCCCCAGTTGGGCGATCGACTCACACATGAGCACGCCGGGCAGCGTCGGCCGGCCAGGAAAGTGACCGCCGAAAAAAGGCTCGTCGCCGGTCAGGTCCCAGTAGCCCACGGCCTTCTCCCCCACGGTCACCTCAGTGACCTCGGTCAGCAAAAGGAAGGGGTCACGGTGCGGGATCACCGCCTGGGGTGGGAGCATCATGTCGGACACGGCGTGGTTCCTTCCAGGTGAATCCTGTTGCCACAGGTGCTCAACAGCGGGTGGGAACAGTCGAGGCCGGGGCGTCGCCACCCCGGCCTCGGCCGACTTATCAGATCATGTCGAGTCGCAGAGGCGACTCGTTGTGCTCACCAGGAGGGGGCTGCGGGTGGCGCCTCGGCTGCTCCACCACCGCTGTTAGCGGCGGCCTTCAACTTCGAGCCGACAGAAACCTTGCAGGCGTTACGGGCCGCCACGTGGACGGGCTCACCGGTCTGCGGGTTGCGCGCCGTCCGGGCCGCCCGATGGACCTGCTCGAAAGAAATCCATCCAGGGATCGACACCTTGTCACCACCAGCGGCCACTGCGTCAGCCACCACATCGAAGAATGCATCCAGGCAGGCACCGGCGTCCTTGTTGGACATGCCGGCCCGATCCGCCATTGCTGCGATCACATCGCTCTTGTTCATCGACCATCTCCTTTTGGGTTCCGGGATGGGTGCGCCCACCTCGTGGTCAAATGACATCCGACTACCTCCAGAGGCCAATGTCAAGCATTTCCGATCATTGACCCCTGTATTTGCAAGGATCTGTCATGAACTGGCATCCGGCCGAGAATCACATATACCTATCTGGAGTCCCACTGGAGAGTCAGCGTGACCGATACAACCGCTTAGTCCGGCGCGTTCACGAGGTGCTGCGCAGCGCTCAGGAAGTACTCCATGACTGCTGACTCCGCTGCCGGTGGCAGTCCGCCACCGGCGAGGGCAGTGGCCATGCACCGCAACCAGGCATCCCGCTGCACCGAGCCGACGACATAAGGGGCGTGACGCATACGCAGCCTGGGGTGTCCCCGCTCAGCGCTGTAGTCGGCCGGCCCACCCCAATACTGGCGAAGGAAACCACCCAACCGATGGGTTGGCCCGTCCAGGTCGTCGGGGTATAGCGGGCGTAGGACCGGATCGGCTGCCACACCGTCGTAGAACCGTTCCGCCAATTCATCGAACCAGTCGGACCCCACCAGGTCATAGAGCGTGTCGGCTACGACCTCCGACCCGTCAGGGGCGATCCGGACCCAGGGCCTCCGATCAGGGCCCAGTGAAACTCGTTGGCTCGTCATCGAAGGCTCATCGCCAAAATTCGACATCAAGCATCGAGAGCGACACGGAACTCGGCAACCAGCTCGGCAACCCCCTCGGGGCCAGCCCGATCCACCATCCGCTGAACGACCGCTGAACCGACTACCACGCCGTCCCCGTGCCGGGAGGCCTCGACAGCCTGTTCCGGGGTTCCAACTCCCACGCCGACCAGTACGGGCAGGTCGGTAACCAGCTTTAGACGAGTAGCGATCTCCACGGCACTGGCAGCCAGTTCCGAGCGCACGCCGGTTACCCCCAAAAGGCCAACCCCGTACACGAATCCCCGAGAACGCTCACAAATACGCGGCAATCGGTCCTCAGGTGCCGTAGGTGCGGCTAGCAGGATCGGTTCAACACCGGCTAAGGCAGCTGCATCAAGCCAGGGGTCAGCCTCCTCCAACGGTAGGTCGGGCAGGATGCACCCCGAAACGCCAGCAACCATCAGGGACTCGGCGAAGCGTTCCAGTCCCATCCGGTAGGCGATGTTGTAGTACGTCATAACGGCCAGCGGGACGCCCACATCAGCCTCCCGGAGAGCGTCCAGGATTCCCACCGGCGTAGCCCCACCTTCTAGTGCAACGTCGTTGGCCGCCTGGATGGTCGGGCCATCCATCACGGGGTCAGAGAACGGCACTCCGATCTCGACTACGTCGGCGCCAGCAGCGGCCACCGCACGGGTCGTTTCCAGCCAATCGGCACCCAAGCCGCCCGTCACGTAGACGACAAGGCACTTCCCTCCACCGTTCCGGCGATCTCTTAACGCAGTCTCGACCGGGCCGATGACCCTCCTTCCATCCACCACGATCCCTTCAGCACCTACTCCAGCTGTCACGCCAGGATGTCCATCATCTGGGCGACGTCCTTGTCGCCACGCCCTGACAGGTTCACCACCACGGATTTCCCAGCGAGGCTGGCCCGCTCCCGAGATACCCAGGCCAGGGCGTGGGCCGGCTCTAGCGCCGGGATGATCCCCTCTGTGCGACTCAACAGCTGGAAGGCCTCTACCACCTCGTCATCAGTAACCGCCTCATACCGGGCACGCCCGATGGCCGCAAGGTGACTGTGCTCTGGCCCGACACCCGGATAGTCCAATCCGGCGCTGATCGACTCCGCCTCTAGCACCTGGCCGAACTCGTCCTGCATGAGATAAGAGTCCATGCCGTGGACCACCCCGGGCACGCCACGTCCCACCGCAGCGCCGCCGGCCGGCTCCACACCCACTAAGTCGGTCGCCGTATCGGCGAAACCCGAGAAGATCCCTATGGCGTTGGAGCCACCCCCCACGCAGGCCACGACTACGTCCGGTGGGCCACCCAGCAGAACCTCGCTCTGCTCGCGGGCCTCACGCCCTAACACCTCGTGGAAGGTGCGCACCATCCAAGGGTAGGGATGTGGCCCCATCACCGAACCGAGGCAGTAGTGAGACTCCGCGACTGTGGCCACCCAGTCCCGCATGGCCTCGTTCACCGCATCCTTGAGAGTTCGGCTCCCTGACATCGCCGTTCGGACTTCAGCGCCCAGCAGGCGCATCCTGAATACATTGAGTTCCTGGCGTCGAACGTCGACCTCGCCCATGTAGACGCAGCACTCCATACCCAACAGCGCCGCAGCGGTGGCCGAGGCCACGCCGTGCTGGCCAGCACCAGTCTCAGCCAATAGGCGAGTCTTGCCCATCCTCTGGGCCAGCAGGGCCTGACCTAGAACGTTGTTGATCTTGTGGGAACCCGTATGGTTGAGGTCTTCCCTCTTCAACAAGAGCTGGCAGCCAAGCTCCCTGGAGAGATTGTGGCACTGAGTCATCGGAGAAGGTCGGCCGGCGTAGTCGGCGAGCAACGCGTTCAACTCCTCCCGAAACGTTGGGTCAACCCACGCCTCTCGGAACGCCTCCTCCAATTCCAAGACGGCCGGAATCAAGGTCTCAGGTACAAATCGTCCTCCGAACTCGCCAAATCGCCCGTCGGGCGTGGGCTCCTGCAGGGTCATGGGTTGCGCGCCTTCATCTGAAATCCATTCCTCGATTGACTCCTCACCTGAGGTCTAGGCCTGTTCCTATCGGTGGGCCTACTGCTCGTCCTGTTGCCAGTCGAATGGGCGATTCAACTGATCCCCTTGGTACTCCTCCCCCCGCACCGGACAGGCCGACCGGGCGTTGGCCATAAACGCCCTCAACAGACGAGGGTCCTTACGTCCAGGTTCCGACTCCACGCCACTAGCCACGTCAACACCGTACGGGTCCACCCGTTCGATCGCCTCAACCACGTTGTCCGGCGTCAGGCCTCCGGCCAGCAGCATCGGGCGGACCGAAGAGGACCCATCAGCCATAGCCCAGTCGAAAACCTCCCCCGAACCAGGGACTGGCGCGTCCAGTAGCAGCAGATCGGCACCGAACTCGTCGAATCGATCAACGTCGGGCGACCCGGCAGGCAGGGCCCGAATAGTGACGGGCACCCTGGCTGCCACCCAGCTGGTCGTGGCTGGCGACTCCGAGCCGTGCAACTGAGCGGCCCGCAGGCCGATGCGATTCACTGTCTCTACCACTCGAGCCTTGCCGGTGTTACGAAACACACCGACGGTCATTACGTCCGGCGGAAGCTGTCCCACGATGTCGCGCACAACCCGCTCAGACACTTGACGTTGCGAAGAGGCAAAAATGAACCCAAGGGCGTCGGCGCCTAGAGCGGTAGCCAAGAGCGCATCCTCGACACACGTAATGCCACAAATCTTGATGAACACGGTCGAATCATCCCCCATCCCGGGGTTGGTCTGAAACCCCTCTGAGTGCCCGGACCGCTGCGCTTCGGTCGCCGGAGGTGACCACAGACTCACCCACCAGGAGGGCGTGGTAGCCCGCATCGACCAAAGCCCAAGCATCGTCGGGCCCGCGGATACCGGACTCAGCCACCCGTACGACCCCATCGGGTATCAGGGGTGCTATGCGAACAGCACGCGCTCTGTCCACCTTGAAAGTCATCAGGTCGCGTTGATTGACTCCCACGAGTTGGGCCCCAAAAGCCATGGCTCGCTCTAGTTCGGTCTCGTCGTGGATTTCCACTAGGGCGTCGAGACCAAGGTCGCCCGAATCGAGGAGGCGTCCCAAGAAAGAAGGACGGGGCAAATCCGTTCCTTGGCAATATGA
>JASLKB010000051.1 GCA_030747775.1 Acidimicrobiales bacterium
CGATCCAGTAGCCGGCCAGCGAGGCACCGCCGATGGTGACCTGGTCCCGCCCGACAGGCACCGATCAGTCCTCCAGGGCGATGGCCTGCTTTGGGCAGCGTTGCACTGCCTCCTCCATGACGGCACGCTGGTCATCGGCGGGGGTCTCGTCAAGGACATACAGGAAGTCGTCGTCCCGCACCTCGAACACGGCCGGCGCGATCTGCATGCAGATCGCATTGCTCTCACACAGGTCGAAATCGACGACCACTCGCATGGCAACCCTCCCTCTCGGTGATTTGGATCAGGGCCCCCAACCCCGGGCCCGATACGAACCTAGGCGCCGACCACCCCTCAGGGCTTGTCCGCGCCCACCACCCACATGGCGAAGTACTGGGCACCGCCGCCGTAGGCGTGCCCGAAGGCCCGCCGGGCGCCATCCACCTGGTGGTCGCCGGCCATCCCGCGGACCTGCAAGGCGGCCTCGGCGAAACGGATCATTCCCGAGGCACCGATGGGATTGGACGACAGCACTCCGCCCGAGCAGTTGACGGGGAGGTCGCCGCCGTCCATGCCGGTCGAACCATCCTCCACCATCCGCCAACCCCGATCGGGTTCAGCAAAACCGAGACTCTCCAACCACATGGGCTCGTACCACGAGAACGGCACATACATCTCCACTGCGTCGATCTCGGACCGGGGATCAGTTATGCCAGCCTGGGAGAACACGTCGACCGCGCAATCCCGGCTGGCCTGTGGATTGACCTCGTCGCGACCCGGGAAGTTGTTGGCCTCCGAGCGCATGGCGGTGCCGTGTACCCACGCCACCGGCCCGTCGGCCGCGTCACCGGTCGCCTCGTCTCCCAAGACCATGGCGCAGGCTCCATCCGACGACGGACAGGTCTCCGAGAACCGAATGGGGTCCCAAAGCATCGGCGCGTCGACCACCTGGTCGAAGGTCAGATCGGGCTGGTGCAAGTGGGCGTAGGGATTCCGAAGGGCATGACGACGGTCCTTGAATGCCACCATGCAGCCGATCAGTTCGGGCGCACCGGAACGGGCCATATACCGACGGATGATGGGCGAAAAGTATCCGCCGGCCCCCGCGTTGATGGACACCGAAAATGGCTGGGGCAAAGAGAGCGCCCAAGTGGCGTTGGACTCAGACTGCTTCTCGAAGCCCAGCGTCAACACCCGACGATGGATACGACCCTGGATCAGAGAGGCGGCGACCAACGCGGTGGACCCACCCACCGAGCCGGCGGTATGGACCCGCAGGATGGGCTTGCCCACGCAACCGAGGGCGTCGGCCAGGAAGAGCTCGGGCATCATCAGGCCTTCGAAGAAGTCGGGTGCCTTGCCGATGACCACGGCATCGATGTCTGCCCATGTGCAGGAAGCGTCCTCCAGAGCCCGAAGGGCCGCCTCGCGAACCAGTCCGGCGATGGACACGTCGCCCCGGGTCGACTGGTAGCGCGTCTGACCCACGCCGAGGACCGCTGTGCGCTCGCCGAGGCTCCCCATCGTCACTCCCCCTCCAGGAGGCATACCAGGTTTTGCTGGAGGCACGGGCCGGACGAGGCATGGGCCAGGGCCCGGTCAGCGTCGCCGGATGCCACCTGGCGGGCTGCCTCGGCGATCCGCACCAGACCGGCGGCCATCAGGGTGTCGCCAGCCAGCGACCCGCCGGACGGGTCAATCCGGACGTCGTCGCCGAGAGACAGTTCGCCGGTAAGGAGGTGGACCTGGGCAGTGCTCGACGCGTGCAATTCAGCCACGTCCACGGCGTCAGCCTCGAACCCCGCCCGATCGGCGGCCCGGGCCGCGGCCAGGGCGGCCGACGGGGACCGGGTGAGGTCCCGTACCCCGAGGCCGTGAGCGTCAACCCGGTGGTCGATGCCCCGGATCCACGCCGGCCGGTCGCAGAGTTCGCGGGCCCGATGGCCGGCGGCTAGCACCACTGCGCATCCACCATCGGCCTCGGCCGCTAAGTCGGCAGCCCGTAGCGGATCAGCCACTACGGCATCGGCCATCACGTCGTCCACCGTGACGTCGGCCGAGGCCCGTAGGGCGTTCGGGTTGCCCACCGCATTGCGCTGGCTGCGTACGGCGATTTCAGCCAACTGCCCGAGGGTCACGCCTCCCGATTCGAGTAGTCGACGGGCCTGCAGGGCAGCCACGGAGTGGGCATCGGGCCACAGGGGCGCCATGGCGTAAGGATCCAGCTGTACGGCTAGCACGTCACGGCGCGATCCCGGTGAGGATTTGCCGTACGAGTAGACGAGTGCCGTGTCCACCTCGCCGATCTGGAGCTTCACCCACGCCTCGTAGAGGGCGAAGGCGCCGTCCATCTCGACGTGGCTCTCGGCAATCGGTGGGAAGGCCCCTACGGCGTCCAGCGTCTGGACGAACGAGAACCCCTGCCCGGCCAGGAAGTCGCTGCTGCCCGAGCAGGTGAAGCCGATGTCATCCTGAGTTAGGCCTACGGAATCGCGGGCCTGGTTGATCAACGGCACCATCAACTGGACATCGGTGGTGAACGTCAGCGCCTCCACCTGGTGGACCGCCGACGAGACGACTGCCACCTCACGCATCTTCAACCACCTCCCCTGGAGCGGAGTCCCGCCATGCGCGGTTACCGGCCCGGTCCACCGGGACGTCGGGGTCGCCGGTCGGCTCCCAGTAGAGGACGTTCTCGGCAGTGGCCCCCAGGTCCTCGTCGGGTTTCCACACCGCCCTCACCCGCATGCCGATCCGCACGTCATCCAGGTCGCAGCCCGCTACGAGGCCCAAGAAGCCGATGTCGGCGCCGTCTAGGTGGATCCATGCGCTGACATACGGTGTCGGTAGGTCATCGCGGCCCGGTATAGGCAGGTGGGTGACGCAGAAGTTGCCGACATGGCCGGTGTGGGCCAACTCCACCATTTCGGTGGCTGCCACGCCGTGGCGGGGGTCCACGCCACGGGGCGGCACGAACACTGCCCCGTCGACCGGTGATCGGTTCCCCAGGATGCGCTTATCGGCGTAGGCATGCAGGTACTCCTGGGCCGCTGCGCTGGGAATGAAGTCGTACTCCAAGCGGATGGGCGTCCGAATGGATCGCACCGCCTCGTCGGTCTCGTCAACGGCTCTTTCCGTACCCTCCGCACTGTTCTCCGCCTGCCCGGTGCCCTCGGGGACGAAACCCTTCAGGTCGGTGATGTGGCCGACGCGTTCGGCCTTCCAGACGGCCTCGACCCGCATACCGGTAGCCATGTCGTCGGCTGACTCCACTAGCACCCCGTGGAGCATCGGCGTGTCAGCACCATCGAGGCGAACGAGGGCCAGGCCGTGGGGGTCCTCCCACGGCGAGCCGGGGCGGGGCGGGTCCACCCAGGTCCAGGTCTCGATCACGCCGGTGGATCCCACCTCGACGATCTCGGTGATGGCGTCTCCCGTTTCCGGATCTACCTCGACGGCAGGTACGAACACCCGACCGTCAGTTCTGCGGGAGCCCACGATCCGACCGTCCCGCAGACCGGTCATAAAGGCGCCCACCACCGGACCGGTGGTCCGGGTGAACGGATACTCGATGACCAGGTCGGCCCGCAGGCGCCCTCGTTCGTCAGGAACACCGGTCACAGCGTGGCCTCCGACGACCTTTGCAGAAAAAGGTCGGATCAGAAATCGATGACCTGACGGATTACGTCGGCGTCACCCAGGCACGCCATGGCGTCGTTTACCTCATCGATCCGGATGCGCCTCGTGATCATCCCCTCAAGGTCGAGGCGACCCGCCTTGTAGAGGCGCAGGAAGCGGTTGAAGTCAGTCCGTACATCGGCGCCGCCATACATGGATCCCACCAGGGTCTTCTCAGAGAAGAACATTTCGAACGCCGACAGGGCGAATGTCTCCTCGGCCCGTCCCACCCCGACGATGCACGCCGTGCCGCCTCTACGGGTCATGTCGAAGGCCTGTCGCATGGTGGCCGGCATGCCTATGCACTCCAGCGTGAAGTCGAAGCCCTCTCCGCCGGTGATCTCGGCCAGCGCTGCTGGCAGGTCATCGGGGAGCACGCCGTGTGTGGCGCCGAACGCCTTGGCCCGGTCCAGTTTCCCCACGTGGAGGTCAACAGCCACTATCTCAGCCGCCCCGGCGATCCGGGCGCCCTGGATGGCAGCCACGCCAACACCGCCAGCACCGATGACCAGCACCGATGAGCCGGGGGTGACCTTGGCGGTGTTCAGTGCTGCACCCACGCCAGTGGTGACCCCACAGCCCACCAGTGCAGCCACGTCCAACGGAACGTCGGTGTCGATCTTGATGGCCGCGATTCCAGGGACGATGGTCTCTTCGGCGAACGTGCCGCAGCCCGTCATCGACGAGACGACCTCGTCACCCCAACGGAATTGCTGGTTCAGGAACATCGACGTCATGCCGTTCATGCACAAGTTGGGCTGACCACGGCCGGTGCAGTACGGACAGGTACCGCACGGCGGGGAGAAGGCGATGATCACATGGTCGCCGGGCACCACGTGGGTCACCCCGTCACCCACAGCTGTGACCACGCCGGCCCCCTCGTGGCCAAGCACCGCCGGTGGGGCCAGCGGGATGGTGCCGTTCATGGCCGACAGGTCCGAGTGGCAGACGCCGCTGTGGGCGATCTTCACCTGGACGTCGCCGGGCGCGATGTCTCGGAGGGTCACGTCGTCGGCGATGACCAGTTCCTCGGTAGGCGTCTCGGTCAGGATCGCAGCGAACATCGGTATCTCCAGTTCCGTCGCACCCGAACGGTGTCGACAAGGCGAACGTACCTGTCGGCCCCGGTCGGCGAGAAACCCGACCAAAAGGCCCAAGGGGGGCGATCCCTCACTGTCGAGGGATGGATCTCAGAACCTCCCGTTTCAAGCGGGTCGGCTCGCCCAAGATCATCCGGCGCTCCCGGCCAGAACGCATGGACTGGCCACCTCGATGACCAACCTCCCTGGCCGGCTTCGATCAGTACATGGGATCCGACGACTAGGTCAGGGCTCCCGGGCGCTCACCGGGCAGCTTCGCTCCGACTTTCGATGAACTGATATCAGGTGGCGCTGGCTGCGCAGATCTCAGCGATAGCGGCACCCAGCGCGGCGTCGAACTCAGCGGCGTCCTGACCGATCGACAAATCCTCCACGAGCGCCCGCGAGAAGCTGGCCACCATGCCGAGGTTGCGCGCCAGGCGGTCGTTGGCCTCCTGGCGGGAGTAGCCGCCTGAAAGCGCTACCAGTTTGAGCACCTTCGGGTGGTCCACCAGTTCCCGATAGAGGCCATCCACCTCGGGCAGGGTCAACTTGAACATGACCTGGTCGCCGTCGGCGACCGAGTCCAGACCAGCCAGCAGGGCCACCTTTAGCTGGTCCTCGGCCTCGGCCTTGGACAGGCTGTGGATATCAACCTCCGGCTCGAGGATGGGCACCATGCCCTTGGCCAGGATGCGAGCCCCCTCGGCGAACTGTTGGTCAACAATGGCCCCGACGCCCGTCTCGCCAGCCTCCTTGATCACCGAACGCATCTTGGTACCGAAGATCCCTTTGGCCCGACCGCGGTCCAAGAGGCCTTCCAGGCCGGGGTTGGGCTTCATCAGTTGGACGCCGTTCGACTCATCGGCCAACCCCTTGTCGACCTTGAGGAACGGGACCACGCCCTTGGCTTCCCACAGGTACTCGGCCGAGGGGCGGCCATCGATCTCGCGATCCATCGTGCCCTCGAACAGGATGGCCCCGAGGACCCGGTCACCACCGAAGGACGGGCTGGTGACGATGCGGGCCCGCATGGTGTGGATCTGCTCGAACATCTCCTCGTCGCCGGAATACGCATCCGCACTAACCCCATACTTGGCGAGGGCACCGGGTGAACTCCCGCCGCTCTGGTCTAGGGCGGCGATGAAGCCCCGATGGGCTCGAACCGATTCGTGTTGGGTCTGGTTGATGGTCGACATTCCTCAGCCGTTCTATCCGTTGGTGTATCTGATCGGTCTCTCTGGCGAGCCGGCGCCTTAGGCCTCAGGCTCTAGGTATCGGTCGGCGACGACGATCCCGTCGTCGTCGGCCCAGAGCCACGTGCCGGGCGCCAGGTCCACGCCCGCCACAGCGACTGGGACATCCCGATCGCCGCCACCTCGCTTCAAGCTCTTACGGGGACACGTGCCACGGGCACGTATGCCCACCGGTGCCTCTCGAAGCTCGGCGACGTCGCGGACGCATCCATCCACCACGATGCCCGCCCAACCGTTGTCGGCAGCCAGCATGCCGAGGTTCCCACCCACGAGGGCACACCGATCCGAGCCCCCGCCGGCCACCATCAGTACCCGGCCGTCACCCGGCTCCTCCAGGGCCTCACGGACCAGCGAGTTGTCCTCAAAGACGTCCAGCGTTGAAATCGGTCCGCTGAAGGCGCCCACTCCCCCATAGGAGGTGAACCCGCCGACCAATACTCGCACGGCGTCGCCGTGGTCATCGCAAAGGTCGGCCGTAGGCATCACCGTCGGGTCAACTCCCACCGATGAACTCGTACAAGCGGTCCTTGGGCCGACCCACAGTGGCCACCAGTGGGCCGCCGCCGGCCAGATCGCCCCGAATCAGGACGGGTCGTTGAAGCAGCGCCTTGCGGCGGGCAAGTAGTTCGACCACTGCTTGGACGTCACCCACGTAGTCGTCCTCGACCAGGTCCAGCTTCTTGAACTGTGAGTCCTTCCGGACCAGGTCCTCCACAGGGTCAGCTAACCCCTCGGCTATCCGCCGCAACAGCGATTCGTCGGGTGGCTCCTTCATGTAGAGCACAACGTCGACCTCGACCCCCAGTTCCTCGGCGACCGCCAAGGCGTTCTTGGAAGCGTGTCAATGGGGGTTGTGTAGGACGGTGAGATCTGCCACGGGAACTCCTATCGGTCTGGTCGAATCTAGAGGGATCGGGCGGAGAGATGGCGTCAGTCGGGATGCTCGACGTGGGCCCGGAGGTGAGTGCCGGCCTCGTCGGTCCAGCCTTTGGAACGGGCGTACTCGAACATCCCTGAGAAGCCCTCGTCCCAGGCCTCATCGGTCCGACCGGAGAGCCAGTGTCGGATGGCGGCCTCGGCGATCCACAGGTGATCGCCGTCGGTCCGGGTGCCTTCGCCCATGGCGGCCGCCAAGTCCTCGTTGGTAAACCCGGCCAGCGTTTCGACGTGGAAGTCGGTGAACACGTCGTGTTCGTCCACCTGGACGTCGCCGGCCGCGTAGACCCGAATGATCACTGGTCTGGGTCCCAACCAGCCGTCTGCATCTGGTCGCCAACGCCTGGCCGCCCGCATCGGACTATCGCCACGGGACCGACCCTAGAAACCGCGCCACATGGGGTCACGGCGCTCGCGGAAACTGGCGATGCCCTCGGCCGAGTCAAAGGTTCCATTGTTGAGTTCCACGGCCCACGCCTCGTTGTCCTCCAGCGTGCGGCGATCTACGTCCAGCGACCGGTTCACCAGCCACTTGGTCAGCATGAGGCTGCGGGTCGGGCCGCTGGCCAGGCGTTCGGCCCAGTCGGTGGTGGCCTCGATCAAGTCGTCGCCAGAGACCACCCGGTTGCAGAGTCCAAGCGAGAGAGCCTGTTCAGCGGTGATGTCCTCGGCGAAGAACATGAGTTCCTTGGCCTTTTGGAGCCCCACCAGCCGGGGCAGGATCCAGGCGCCAAGCCCGTCGGGCACCAGGCCCCGCCGGGCGAAAATCTCAATCATCTTGGCATGGTCGGCCATGACCACCAGGTCGCAGCACAGCGCCAGGTGAGCACCTACGCCGGCCGCCGTGCCGTTCACAGCTGCGATCACCGGCAGTTCGCTGTCCAGGATCGCTGGCATCAACTTGAGTTGGCCGTCAAGCATCATGCGACGGGATTCGCCGACGGCCGATCGAGGAGCGTCGTCGGGCCGGGGAGCGAACTCTCGACCGATGCTGATGTCGGCGCCCGGGCAGAAGAGCTTTCGACCCGTTGCCGTGATCACGATGGCCCGGGCCTCGAAGCGGCCGTTGCAACCGTTGATTAGCCCGGCCATACGGTCTCGCATCTCCGGCGAGAGAGCGTTGCCCTTGTCGGGGTTGTCGATGGTGATCCAGGCCACCTGGTTCCGGATCTCGAACCGGACCAGTTCCTCGGGATCTAGTGCCTTGGGGGTCTCGTCATCGGTCATCGACGCCGACGGTAGTCGTCGCCCCCTCCACAGTTGGTCACCATGCTCGTCCGGTCGCGGCAGCGGGGCTGTCCACCCTCAGTGCGGAGACCCCTGTAGCCAGGTTTCAGACAGCGTCTACTCCGCGTTCGCCGGTCCGGATACGGACCAGGTTGCCGACATCAGTCACCCAGACCTTGCCGTCGCCGATCTTCTCGGTGCGGGCGGCGGCCACAATGGCATCCACTACCTGGTCGGCCACGCCGTCATCGACTACCACCTCGACCCGGGTCTTCGGGGTGAACAGCACCTTGTACTCGGTCCCTCGGTAGGTCTCGCTATGGCCGCCCTGTCGTCCGAAGCCCTGGACCTCGCTAACCGTCATGCCCTGGACGCCCAGGGTGGCGAGGCCGTCCTTAACGTCATCGAGCTTGAAGGGCTTGATGACCGCTGTGACCAACTTCATGGTGTGCTCCCGTTTATCCCGAATGCCTCGAGATTGTCGCCGTCGAATTGATACGAATCATTCTCTGTACCAGGATTCAATGCAAGGATTTGGTACCTATCTAGCTAGTTCTGACTCTTTGTACCATTACAATGAACGATTATGCGTACGGGTCCAGCCATCGTGGAATCCGTCGACCCGACGGGTCGACGTCGGCGACTCGTGATTCGCCTGGACGAGGGCGGCGTCGTCCCCCTCTACGAACAACTCCGAGCCCAGC
The DNA here is from genome assembly GCA_030747775.1 of Acidimicrobiales bacterium. Classification (GTDB taxonomy): domain Bacteria; phylum Actinomycetota; class Acidimicrobiia; order Acidimicrobiales; family MedAcidi-G1; genus UBA9410. Next base: position 8,860 of record JASLKB010000051.1, read on the forward strand.
TCTCGGTGATGGTGGCCGTCGGACACCTCGTGGCCGGCTCCCGCCTTCCTACAGTGCGCTACATGGCCAGCGCCCTCGGCCTAGCCCCCGGCACGGTGGCCCGGGCCTACCGGGAGTTGGAGTCCGACGGAGCACTCGAGGGTCGGGGTCGCCGAGGCACCTTCGTAGTGAACGAGCCCCCCCACTCCGAACCCCTCCGCCAACGCCGCGAGCGGCTGGCTTCGGCTGCCAACCGCTTCGCCTTCGAATTACGGCAGCTCGGCGTAGACCGTGAAGCAGCCCACCAGTTCCTGAATGAGGCTCTAGACCGGTCGGCCGAGGACGAATCGCATCATTGAGTCAGGTCCCGAAGACGGGGGCGGGGTCAGGGCTCCCGGAGATCGAACGATGTACTGCATCACCCACCTCGTCAACAGCGAACCGACGCTCCCCTACCGAGATCACGCTGCCGTGCTGCCAACCGTCGCACACGTTCAGTTGTCCTCCGGTGGCCTCGAAGACCCGACCGGTCACGTCACAGGCCGCACTACCCAGCCACACCATCAGCGGTGACACGTTGGCCGGATCCTTCTCGTCCCACGACTCCTCCGGCGCCTCGCCGTAGAACACGCCCTCGGTCATCCTGGTCCGGGCATCGGGGGCCACCCCATTTACCAGAACGCCGTAGCGGCCCCACTCGGCTGCCGCCTGGACCACCAGAAGGGCAATGCCCGCCTTCGCCGCCGCGTAGTTGCCCTGCCCGATGCTGCCCATTAGCCCGGCACCCGACGACGTCATGACCACTCTCCCGGCCACCTCCGCACCTGCCTTGGACCTTTCGCGCCAGTGGGCGATGGCGTGGCGAGCTGGAGCGAAGTGCCCCTTCAAGTGGACTCGAGTGACCGAATCCCACTCCTCCTCGCTCATGTTGGCCAGCATCCGGTCTCGCAGGAACCCGGCATTGCAAACCAGCGTGTCCAAGCGCCCCCAGGTGTCAACGGCCCGGGCCACCAGAGCCTCGGCCTGATCCCAGTCAGCGACGTCCGCTCCGTCCACGATGGCCTCGCCGCCCAATTCCTCGATGGCAGCCACTACCTCGTGGGCTGGACCCTCAGCCGCGTCAGCGCCCTGGCCTTCACGGCCCACGCCTAGGTCGTTAACCACCACGCGAGCACCCTCGGCGGCGAAGGCCAACGCGTGGGCCCGGCCGAGCCCTCGCCCGGCACCGGTCACGATGGCCACCCGTCCGTCGCAACTTCCCATCGAACCGACCCTCCGGTCTCCGTCGTCTCCGGTCGGCCACCCTACGGACCTGGAGCCACCACTGAACCACGCCAGGCTCAGGCCACCTGAATCCGGCCCACCTCCGCGCCAGCTCGGTTGAACAACAAGTCGTGGCCTGACGTCGGTAGGCGCCCCAATTCCGCCAGAAGGTGCGCTACCGCTGCGTCGGCGGCCCGTCGGGCACCATCGCGGACCTTCAAGGCCAGCCCCAGTCCATCATCGGGCAGCACGGCACAAAACACGCCCTCTGCACCCGTCTTGCACACGGTCGATCCGGTGGCCTCCCGGATCACCCTTGTGCAGGTACGACTACTGCCCGCCACGTAGAACGGCTCAGCCCGCATGGCGTCCAGCAAGCGAGTGGCCGGCGCTCCCTGTGGTGCAGCCCCAAGTCCCGCCCAGGCCCGAGCGAGCCCGTCTAGCGGTACCGACCAGACCGGTATTCCGCACCCGTCCACCCCCGGGACCAGACCAGTCAGGTCTACTCCGCAGGCCTCGGCTAGAGCGGGGGTTACGTGATCGGCATGCAGCGGGTGTGTGGGATCCAGATACCCGTGGAGAGGTAGGTCGAGATGGCGCAGCACGGTCAGGAAGCCGACGTGCTTGCCCGAGCAATTATTGTGGGTCTGATCTGGAACGGCCCCAGTCACCGCCAGGGCGGTCGCCGACGGCTCATGCATCGGTAGGTGGCTGCCGCAAGCCAGCGCCCCGACGTCCAGACCGAGACGGCCCAGCCAGGCCACTATCGCCTCGACGTGGCGAGGTTCACCGTCGTGGCTCGCGCAGGCCAGTGCCAGCTCGACGTCACCCAGACCAAAAGCGTCGGCGGCCCCGGTGCCCACTAGCGGCAGCGCCTGGATGGGCTTGGCGGCTGACCGGGGCATCACGTACCGACCGGGGTGCCCGTGGGCCCGGACCAGCCGCCCCTCGACGTCGACCACGGCAACGTCGACCTCGTGTCGACTTTCGACCTGGCCGCCTCTGGTGATCTCGATGACCAGCGCGCCAGTCACGGCAATGGCATCCGCTCAGACATGTCCCCAGTATTCCCTCCTGTCCCGTCAGTGGGACAGAGGGCAAAGCGGTGGGATCAGGCAGCGAGGTGCTCGACGGTGGAATCCGTCGCGGTCTCGGTGCACCGTGGACCGTGGATCCGGGCATGGAGTCGGTCCACGGCCCCGCTGGCCCGGGTGTGGAAGAGGAAAGGGAGGATGGCGTGCACGGTGGCTGCCATTGCCGCCAGAACCAGTGACCTGGCGAATCCAAACGCGAAGCGTGCATGCTGAGACCAGGATTCGCCGACTGAGGCCGGGTGCGCCGTGAAGGGCCCCAGAGAGCGAGAACCGGGCAAAGATTTACTGTGCCTAGCCATAGCAAGACCATACGGACGTACCGGTGCGAAGTCCGTGCGTTTCGACGCAAGTCAAGCTCTACTGTGCATAATTCTTTTCTCTATAGATGGTCGAACGCACTAATATTACATCATGGATGACATTGACCGGGACCTACTGCAACTCCTCCAAGAGGACGCCTCGCTATCCACCGCCGATCTGGGAACCGCTGTCGGCCTCTCAGCCACCTCCTGCTGGCGACGGGTCCAACGCCTCCAAGATCAGGGCGTCCTCCGGGGGCGGGTGGCCCTCGTCGACCCGGCATCCGTAGGAAGAGGCCTAACCGCACTAGTCGAGATCCAAGCCACCAACCACTCGGCCGACTGGCTGGAGCAGTTCACCCAGGGCATCGAGGAGTTCCCCGAGATCGTGGACGCCTGGCGAACCAGCGGCCAGGTCGACTACATGCTCAGGGTGCTGGTACGCGACATCGCCGCATACGACGACTTCTATAGGCGCATGACCAGGCGGATCGACTTCGCTGGCTTTCGTTCGATCTTCGTCATGGAGGAACTCAAGTCCACCACCGCCGTCCCCCTGGACAACCCGGCCTGAGCCGGTCAGCGGGTGACACCGACCACCGCACCACCAGTGGCCTTGACTAGGTCCTTAGGCTTCACCGGGAACACGGAATCGGGTGTACCGGCCGCCGCCCAGACCCGATCGAAGTCCATGAGGTGCGGATCGACCACCGTACGTAGCGGGACAGTGTGGCCCAATGGCGGGGTTCCACCGATGGCAAAGCCAGTCGCCGCCCGGACCTCACTAGCTCCAGCGATGCGGATCTCCGTACCTAGGTAGGACGCCAGACGTTCCTCGTCAACTCGGCGACCGCCCGAACACAGCACCAATACCGGCCGAACGTCAGCCATGAAAACCAGCGACTTCACGATTTGGTCGACGTGGCAACCCACGGCCTCAGCCGCGTCGGCGGCCGTCCGAGTGCCGCCGGGATATTGCTGCACCTCGACTTCCAACCCCGAGGCCTCGGCCTCAACGGTAAAACGCTCGATGGCGTCGCTCCGACGACTCATGCTCTCCAGCCCATCGGACGATTCTAGGGTGGAGCGACCGGCACGGTACCGTCCGGCGCATGGCTTCCATAGATCCTCGTCGTCTCCTGCTGGTCCACAACCCTGGCTGAGGGAAATCCCGGGGCGCACTCGAGATCCTCGAGGAGCGTGATGTCGAGTTCGACGTCATCGAGTACCTGATCGAGCCGCTGGACCACTCCATGCTGATGCACATCCTGGACCTGGTAGACGAAGCACCCGCCGACATGGTGCGCCGGGACGCCCCGTTCACCGACCTGGACCTCAACCCGGCCACGTTGGATGATCCGTCCAAGGTGGCCGACCTGCTGGTCGCTCACCCGAGCCTGATGCAGCGACCAGTCGCAATCCTGGGTGGCCGGGCGGTGGTGGCCCGACCCTCCGAATGCATCCTCGAACTCCTCGACGACTGATCGGGCCCGATGACCAATCCAGCCGAAGGCCCACTGCTGGCCGGGATCGTGACCAAAGCGGCGCGACGCTATGGCGACCGGGCGGCCTTTCGCCTCACGGCCAATGCCGGAAGCTCCACGGCCGGCGAACTCTCCTACCGGGAACTGGACCGAGCCACCGACGAGGCCGCCGTCGGCTTGGCTGCCCGCGGTATTGGGGCGGACAGCGTACTGCTGCTCTCCCTCCCATCAGGCACCGACTACGCCGTGGCGTACCTGGCGGCTGCCAAAGTCGGAGCCACCACGGCGGGGGCCAACCCGCGCCTTCAGGCCCGGGAACGAGCGTTGCTCGTCGACACCGTTGGACCCGACCTGGTGCTGGCCACCGGTTCCCTTTCCGCCGGGATTCCCGCTGACCAACGGGTGGAAGTGGTCGAGCCCTGCGACGATCCCGGCCGTCCACTGCTCGCCCTTCGAAACAGTGGTGACGTGGCACCGATCGCTTCGGCCGATCCCGACCGACCTACCTGCATCTGCTTCACCTCAGGTTCCACCGGAGACCCACGCGGGGTCTGGTTCACCGACCGGCAACTGGCGGCCATCCACGACCTAGACACTGGAGGTGTCTGGGGCTCGGGCGGCCATATGGTCAGCGGCACGGCGTTCGCGCACGTGGGCGTGATGACCAAGATCGGATGGCAACTGGCTTCCGGGGCCACCATCCACGTCATGGATCGATGGACGGCCGCCGGCCTATTGGACCTGATCGAGCGGTACCGACTTCCGGTGGTCAACGGCGTAGCCGCCCAAATTGCACTACTCATGCAGGAGCCAGGCTTCGAGCGAAGAGACCTGTCCTGCATCCAGTCCATCGTGGTCGGAGCCGGACCATCACCGCCAGCACTGGTCACCGAGGCCCGCGCGAGATTCGGCGCCCCCTACGTGATTCGCTACTCATCGACCGAGTCGGGAGGCATCGGGCTAAGCACCGGACTGGGCGCCGACGACGACGAAGCGCTTCTTGTACGGGTACACGTTCGGCTGCTTCAGCCAAATCATGAGACCGAGAAGCGTGACAGCGCTTGT
>JASLKB010000052.1 GCA_030747775.1 Acidimicrobiales bacterium
CGAGTTCACCCGTTTCGACGGGAACCTGTCAGGCGTCGACCTCTCCGCTTTAGACCAAGAACTATCGGCCACCCGCCTCGAGAAGTGGGTGAGCTGCCCGTTCGCCTTCTTCGCTGAGTACGTCCTCGGGGTCCGACCGCTCGAGGAGCCATCGGAGCGGACGGATCTGGCTCCGCTGATACGCGGTTCGATCGTCCACCGCGTCCTGGAGCGACTAGTGACCGAAGGCCTCCACGAGGAATCCCTCCCCGGGGCCGGCGACCCGTGGACCTCCAACCAGCGGACCCATGCCGGGATGCTTCTGACCGAGGAGTGCGACCACGCCGAGGCACGGGGAGAAGCAGCTCACCCCCGCTTCTGGCCGACCATCCGCTCCCGGCTGGCTGCCGAGTTGGAGGACTTCCTCGTCATCGACTCAGCCTTCCGGGCTCGGCTCGCCAGCCGCCCTATCGCCGCCGAAAAGCGCTTCGGAGGCGCCGACGCCCTCGTCGTCACCCTCGCGGACGGTCGATCCCTGCGCTTCCGTGGCTCAATCGACCGCGTAGACCTGACCACCGACGATGACCTCGTCGTGGTCGACACCAAGACCGGTAGCCCGGATCGATACAAGGACATTTCCGATGACCACTTCCCCGGTGGTTCGTTCCTGCAACTTCCCATCTACGCGCTGGCTGCCGCCACGGACGGTCGAACGACCCGACACGCCACCTATGCCTTCCTGGGTGAAGTAGCCGACGGTGAACGTCATCTGGGCTATGAGATCGACGACGAGGTGACTACCGCCTTCCACCGAGTACTGGCCTCCATCGTCGGGGGCATCGACGGCGGCTCCTTTCCCCACCACCCACCAGAGAACGACCGGCCGGAAGCCCACCGGTGTCCCCACTGCTCTCCCGACGGTCTCGACGCCCGTCGAGTCCGCGCCGCTCGTGCCCGCAAAGCAGTCGACCCCGTGCTATCCCTGCATGGGGACCACCTCGCCACCGACTTTTTCACCGATTTCGAGTTAGAGACGACGACCGATTTGGAACCCACTGTCGGTGGCGACATGGGAAGTGGGCGATGAACGATCCGACGCCCCACGATCAGGCGACCCACGATCAGGCGCCTCGGGACCAGGAGGCCCGCGACCGGATCGGTAAGTCCCTCGACGAGAACCTCTTCATTGAGGCCGGCGCCGGTACGGGCAAGACCACCGCGCTGGTCGGACGGATGGTCGCCCTAGTGGTTGACGAGGGCGTCGCCGTCGAGGGGATCGCCGCTATCACGTTCACTGAGCGGGCGGCCGCTGAACTCGGTGACCGCTTCCGCCGCCAGCTCGAGGACGTCGCCCGCCACGATCCAGTTCCGGTGCGGCGCCAACGTGCCGATGCAGCCCTTACCGACGTCGACCTCGCCTCGCTCTCCACGCTCCACGGATTCGCTCGACGCCTACTGACCGACCACCCCCTTGAGGCCGGCCTGCCAACCGGATTTGACCTTCTGGACGACGTCTCGAGCCAGTTGGCGTTCGACGACCGCTGGGACGAGATCCAGTGGAACCTCCTCGACGACGACGACCTCGCCCGGACCATCCTGTTAGCTGATGCTCTCGACATCCGTCTAGCCAACCTCCGCCACCTGGCCCGCGAGCTCGATGACCGTTGGGACCTTCTTGACGCCCTGCCGGTGCCCTCCGAGCCCCAACTCGTGAACGTCGACCAGATCATCAAACTCATGGAGCAGGCCGTCGCCCTCGACCGCGACGACCTTGACGAGAGCGACACCCTTCGAAGCCGTCTGGCCGGTATCCGTGCCGCCCGGGGAGCCCTCGCTAGCGCCGTCGACGAGTTCGACCTGGTACGTCTCCTGTGTAGCGACAAGCTCCGAAAGTCACTCAACGTAGGGAATGCGGGCCTAAAGGACGTCTGGGGCGACGACAAGGGCGCTATCCGGGACTTTGCCTACGCCGCTCGCGACCTCTGGGATGACCTCGTGCGGACCACGGCTGGCAACGTGCTCGATCGGATACTCACCGAACTGGTGGACGCCACGCTCAGGGCAGCCGACGAACGCCGTCGCGCTGGATCGCTGACCTTCCACGACCTGCTGGTCGTCGCCCGCGACCTGCTGGCCAATCCCAATTCGGGATCGGAGATCCGAGCCGCTCTCCACGATCGCTACCGGTACATCCTTCTCGACGAGTTCCAGGACACCGACCCCGTCCAACTCGAACTGGCCCTACTGCTGACCGATCCCGACGCAGCAGCCGATTCCCGGATCGATGGCTTTTCGCCGGTCCCGGGTTCGCTGTTCCTCGTCGGCGACCCCAAGCAGTCCATCTACCGGTTCCGCAGGGCCGACATCTCCCTGTACCTGCTGGCCCGAGACTCACTGGCTGCCAGCGAGGTAGCGCTAACGGAGAACTTCAGGACCACCGTGCCGATCATCGACTGGATCAATGCGGTGTTCGGCAACCTCATCGGATCCAGCCCCGCATCCGGGACCTCGACCGCCGGAAGTGGTTCGGGCCAGGCCGAACTGATACAGCCCGCGTACACCCCGCTGACCGGTCGTCGACCGGCCGCATCGGTGGGGCCGGCGGTGACCCTCCTCGGTCGTCAAGCCCACGGAGACGAGGTCGACGCCCAAGGTCTGCGACAGCTTGAAGCCGCCGATGTGGCCGATGCCATCACCACGGCGATCGTCGAGAAGTGGACGGTCGAGGATCACGCTGGACACCAGCGTCCATGCACCTTCAGGGACATTGCGGTCCTCCTCCCCACCCGGACTTCACTGCCCGATCTGGAAGCCACCCTGGAGGCCGCCGGCGTTCCTTACCGAGCCGAATCCAGCTCCCTGCTCTTCGCTACGCCCCAGGTTCGCGACCTGCTGATGGTCCTAAGGGCCATCGACGACCCGACCGACGATCTGGCCATCGTCGCCGCCCTCCGCACCCCCTACCTCGGTTGCGGGGACGACGACCTCGCGCACTGGCGGGTCCACCACGGTGGTTCCTGGAACCACCAGGCCGACCAGCCTGTCAGCGGCAGTTCCGACGATGTCGTGGCCTCGAGCCTCTCTTGGCTAGGCGAGATGCACCGGTGCCGCCACCATCTCGGACCGTCTGGTGTCCTGGAACGACTGATCGATGACCGACGGGTCCTGCAGATCTCCTTCGGTGAGACCCGGCCACGCGATGCCTGGCGTCGGGTCCGCCTCCTGTCCGACCGCGCCCGGGCCTTCACCGACGCCGGTGGCGGCTCACTGCGCGGCTTCGTCGACTGGTGCCTAGCCCAGGCCGACGAGAAGGGTCGGGTCGCAGAGACCGTCCTCCCAGAGGTCGACGATGCTGCAGTCCGGATACTGACCATCCACGGAGCCAAGGGCCTGGAGTTTCCCATCACCATCCTGTCCGGCATGTCGACCGCCACGGCGAGGTCCGACCGGGGTGTCCATCTCCTGGTCGACCCCGAGAGATCGGTCGAGGTCAGCGTCCGAGCGGGCATCGAGACACCGGGCTTCCAATCGGCCCACGAAATCGACCGCCGATTCCAAGATGCCGAGGCCATCCGACTCCTGTACGTGGCCGCCACCCGAGCCCGGGACCACCTCATCGTTTCGGCCCACCGGTCCATCAACATCGATCCCGAAAAGCCCGGTCGACCGGGCCCCTCCCGCCTGCTTGCTCAGGCACTCGGCGAAGTTGGTCGTGCAGCCCGAGACACTGACCTATCACCGACCACCAGCACGCTGCCCGACGCAGGGGCGCCGTCCGGCCGCGCTCTACCCGACCGCCGCATGTGGCTCGCACGACGTGACGACGCCCTGGAACTAGCCGGCCGACCAAGCACTGTGTCGGCCACTGCCATCGCCGGACACGCTGCCGCGGACCTTGCCGAAGACCGTGCTCGACCCGGCGAGGTCGGTCGTCACGGCACCGGCGTCGGACGGGCCGTCCACGGAGCCCTTGAACTCCTCGACTTCGACGCTGCCGATCCCACGCCGATCATCCGTGAGCAGGCCGTGGCAGAAGGAGTGATCGCGGACCTCCGCATCGTCGACACCCTGGTCCGGACCGGGCTGGCCACCGACGCAGTCCGCCTGGCCGCCGAGTCCCAACACTGGCGCGAACTCTACGTTGCCGCACCGGTCGACGAGGACCCCGATGCTCCGGTAATCGAGGGCTACATCGATCTCGCCGTCCTCGAAAACGGCCCCGACGGTCCGGGTCTCATCATCGTCGACTACAAAACCGACGCGGTGGCCGACCATGCCGACAGGGCGGCCAAGGCTGAGCGTTACCGCCTACAGGGTGCTGCCTACGCCCTTGCCGCCGAGAGGTCCACCGGACTACCAGTTCGACGCGTTGTCCTCTGCTTCCTGGCCATCGATGGTGCCACCGAGGTTGAGGTCACCGACCTGACCGGAGCAATGGCCGAGGTTCGATCCACGGCCCGCGAGTTGGCCGGGGCCTGATCAGGCCCCGATCCGGACCGGTCAGTAGCGTCAACACCATGGCCCCCGAATCCGGTACGCCGACCAACCTCGTCTTACGCAGCCTGCTATTCGCTCCCGGAAACCGGGCCGACGTGCTGCTTAAGTTGCCCCGGTCGGCACCCAGCGCAGCGGCCATAGATCTCGAGGACGCTGTCCCACCGGACCGCAAGGCCGAGGCCCGAACCGTGGCCCACGAGGTCGCACCCGCCCTGATCGGCGATGTCCGCCTGTTCGTCCGCGTAAACGCTGCCGACACCGACCACTTCGCCGCCGACGTGAACGACGGGCTGCCCCCCGGGCTGACCGGCGTGATCATCCCCAAACTCGAGTCGATGGCCGCCGTCAATGCGGCATCTGCCGCCCTTGACGCAGCGGGCCACCCGGACCTTCCCATCGTCGCTGGACTGGAGACGGTGACCGGGGTGGTCGACGCCCGGACGGTCACTACCCACCCCCGGGTCCAGTGGTGCTACTTCGGCGCCGAGGACTACGTCGCCGATCTGGGCGGAGTCCGGACGGCCACCAACCACGAGGTGGCCACCGCCCGGGCCCAGGTCGCCCAGGCCGCCCGCCTCGGCGGCGTACAAGCCATCGACATGGTGGTGGCCAAATTCAGCGACGATGACCGGTTCCAGCGCGAGGCCGTCGAGGCCCGCCACCTTGGCTTCACCGGCAAGCTCTGTATCCACCCCGCCCAAGTACGCCTGGCCGCTGCCGTGTTCAGGCCGACTGCCGAAGAACTCTCGTGGGCCGCTGCGGTAACCGAGGCCTACGACGCCGCCCTAGCCCGGGGCGACGCCTCGATCTCCGTGAACGGCGAAATGGTGGACGAGCCGGTAGTTCGCCGTGCACAGGCCCTTCTCGACGACGCCGACTGATTCGCCACCCAGGAGACCAAACGACCCATGGCCAGCATCACCCCCGAGGGCAAGGCCCTCTACGGCATACAGCTCCCCATCCAGACACTCACCCGGACGCTGGCCGATCCCTGGGAGGACGACGCCACCCCGGAGGACCTCCTACGGGTAGCCCGAGCTGCCGAAGCGGCGGGGCTCGACTTCGTAGGGGTGTGCGACCACGTGGCCATCCCCGACAACGAGTACGCGTCAGGAATGCGCACCACTTGGTACGACCCCGTGGCCACTCTGGCCTGGCTGGGAGCCCATACTGAAACCATCCGCCTGCTCTCGGTGGTACTTGTCGCCGCCTATCGCCATCCCCTTCTGACAGCCAGTTCGTTTGGAACCCTGGCCCACCTCACCGGCGACCGAGTGATCCTCGGCGTAGGTGCCGGCCACGTGGAGGGCGAATTCGAGGCCCTGGGTGTCGACTACCAAGGCCGGGGGAAGATCCTCGATGAGTGCATCGACGCCGTCCGAGGGGCTTGGGACGACACGTACGTCAGTCATCGGGGCGATCGGTACTCCTATCAGGACGTCGGCATCTCTCCAGGTCCGGCCTCAGGCGATCTGCCCATCTGGATCGGCGGTTCGGGAGCCCCAGCCTGGCGGCGTACTGGACGACGGGGCGATGGCTACATACCAATGGGCGCGGCACGCAACGAATATCCGGAGATCATCAACACCATCCGACGAGCCGCCGACGAAGCCGGTCGGGGTGACGTCTGCTTCGACGTGGGGATCATGCCCGGCTGGGCCTACATCGGTGATCCCCCCGAGGGCCTCCCCCCAGCCTGGCTTACCGGCGACCCAGAGCACATCGCCAACGAACTTCGGGCTGACCGCGAAGTGGGCGCCAACGTGTTCCACCTGAAGTTCCGCAGTCGGACTCTCGAGGAATACCTCGACCAGTTGGCCGCCTTTGGCGAGCAAGTCCGCCCTCTCCTCTGAGAGGAACCGGGAGCCCAAATTTACCGAGAATCTGGATCGAGGGTGGGACTGGCCCGCGGATGAGCGATCATGGGGGACCTGAAGTTGGAGGAACGATGAAGGTCGACGACGACACCCAAAAGGCGCTTCTGCTGTTTAACCGGCGTGCCGAGGCCGCCGAGGCCGCCAAGGCAACGGAACGGCGACTTGTCAAAGCCACCAAGGCCAAGGACGAGGCAGCTGAGGCACTCAAGCGAGCCCAGGACGGTGGCGGCGGGTCACAGGTGGTCAGCGAGGCAGAGGCCATCTGGCGAGAGGCCGTCGACACTTGGCAGCGGCTACGCGATGGAGAGGAGGTCCCCGAGCAGAAAGCGACACCTGCTGAAGAGGACTCAGCTGAGAAGGCACCTACCGAGGAAACTGTCACCGAGGCCACCGAAGAGCCGACCGACGAGGAACACGCCGACGAGGAAGACGAACCGGCTGCTGCTCCCGACGAATCACCTGCCGACGAGCCCGCCGACGAGGAACACGCCGACGAGGAAGACGAACCGGCTGCTGCTCCCGACGAATCACCTGCCGACGAGGAAGACGAACCGGCTGCTACTCCCGACGAGGAGGAGTAGCACCCGGACCCATGCCGGGCCCCACCGCCCACCCGCTTCGGCCGGTCACTGCCGGCGAGGTCGCCGCCTTCGAGCGTGACGGCGTCGTCCACCTCCCTGCCATCCTTCCGGCCGCCTGGATCCACCACCTCGTTGATCCGGTGGAAGCCACCATCGCCGATCCGGCGGTCACCACCGACATGACAGCACTCCGGGCCAACGTGTCCGGAACGTCGCTGGACCCTGACAACACGGGACGCTTTCTGTCAGGCGTCGACCACTGGCTCCACGACCCTGCCTTCGCCTCCTTTGCCACCACCTCACCCCTCCCGGCCATCGCCGGAGTCCTGCTGGACGCCGACCGCATCCATCTCTACGAAGATTCGGTTCTGGTCAAGGAACCCGGAACCGTCGAAGCCACCGCCCTCCACCAGGACCTCGGCTACTTCCACCTGGCCGGGGACCGCATCTGCACTACCTGGGTCCCCCTCGATCCAGTGGACTTCGAGACAGGCGCCGTGGCCTACCTCCGCGGGTCCCACCGATCAGGCCTGGTCCACCGCCCCAACTGGTTCGTGTCCGATGAGCCCCTCCCCGGGTCCGAAGGGGCGCCCATCCCTGAGGTCACGGACGACGACCCCCGCCTCGTCCGCTTCACCGTCCAACCGGGAGACGTCGTCGTGCACCATGCGGCGACGCTCCACTGTGCCGGCCCCAACCGCTCATCCAGCACCAGGAGGCGGGCCGTTTCCGTCCGGTACTGCGGGGACGGCGTCCACCATCTGGTCCGGGCGGGCGCTCCCACCAAGGCCCACCACCCTCCCCACGGCGACATCCGATCGGGTGACCCTGTGGTTGACCATCCCGGGTGCCCAGTGGTGTGGGAGCGGACCATAGGGTCGACTTGGTGAACGCTCCCTGGTCGACCATCCCGCAACTGGTCGACGACGCTGCCAGCCGATTCGGCGACCAAGAGGCCTTCGTTGACGAAGAACGACGGTGGACCTTCACCGACTACCGCGACCAGATACACGCCGCGTCTCGGGCCCTCCTCGCCTACGACGTCCAGCCCGGCGACCGGATCGCCATCTGGGCCCCCAACCTCGCCGAATGGGCCGTTGCCGCGCTTGGAACCCACTGCATCGGCGCCGTACTCGTGCCTATCAACACCCGGTTCAAGGGGCGCGAGGCCGCTGACCTACTGACCCGGTCCTCAGCCCGCACACTGTTCACGGTCACCGACTTCCTCGACGCCAACTACGTGTCCATGCTCACCGAAGCCGGGCACGGACCCGACCAACTGGAACAGGTCGTAGTGCTTCGCGGTTCGGTACCTGACGGCTGTACCGCCTGGGACGACTTCATGGCTGCCGGCGACGACGTCGACGACGCCGTCCGAACCGAACGATCTGCAGCGGTAGCCGGAGACGACCTGTGCCACATCATGTTCACCTCGGGCACCACGGGCGCACCCAAGGGCGCCATGCTCCGTCACGAAGCCATCTGCCGGGCGTTCCTGTCGTGGAGTGACGTCATCGGCCTCACCGAGGGTGACCGCTACCTAGTGGTCAACCCTTTCTTCCACGCTTTCGGCCTGAACTCGGGGATCTTGGCCTGCCTGATGAAGGGCGTGACCCTGGTCCCCCACCTGGTGTTCGACGTCCCATCGGTCATACGTCGGGTTGCCGAAGAGCGAATCACCATGCTCCCCGGACCGCCAGCCATTTACCAGACGATCCTCGGCCACCCCGATACCGAGATCCTCGACCTGTCCTCATTGCGCCTCGCGGTGACCGGCGCGGCGACCATCCCCGTCCAGATGATCCACGACATGCACGACCGGCTCGGCTTCGAGAAGGTGGTCACCGGCTACGGGCTCACCGAGGCGTCAGGTATCGCCACCATGTGCCGCCATGACGACGACCCAAAACTCATCGCTGGCACCTCGGGACGGGCCATCGACGACGTCGAGGTCCGGATCGTCGACGCCGACGGCACGGAGTGCCCGCCGGGTACCCCAGGCGAGGTGGTTGTCCGGGGCTACAACGTCATGGTCGGATACCTCGATGCCCCGGAGCAGACCGCCGAGGCCATAGACGCCGACGGCTGGCTTCACACCGGTGATATAGGGATCATGAACGCCGACGGCTACCTCGACATCACCGACCGGCTGAAGGACATGTACATCAACGGTGGATTCAACGTGTACCCCGCCGAGGTGGAGCAACTAATGCTGGACCATCCGGGCATCGCCCGGGTTGCCGTCGTCGGCGTCCCTGACGATCGCATGGGCGAAGTCGGCGCGGCCTTCGTGGTCGCCGGTCCTGACACCGGAGCCAGACCCGAACCCGACGAGATCACGGCCTGGTGCCGGGACGCCATGGCCAACTACAAGGTCCCCCGACTGGTGGTGGTCGTCGAAGACCTGCCCATGAACGCCAGCGGCAAGGTACTCAAATTTGAACTCCGGGACCGAGCCACCGCCCTACGGGCCACCTGATCCACCGGCTGAAACCACAAGCTGGATCACCAGCTGAGCCATGGACCCGAAGGTGTCGAACCGAGTCGGTAGATTCACCCAATCATGAGCGACTCCCCCTACCCAGAGGTGGGCCGGCCCGACTTCCCAGCCATCGAGGAGCGCGTTCTCGCCCGCTGGGAAGCCGATGGCACCTTCCGGGCCTCGATCGACGCCCGACCCACCGACGCGGAGTACGTCTTTTACGACGGTCCCCCGTTCGCCAACGGCCTCCCCCACCACGGCCACCTACTGACTGGCTATGTCAAGGACGTCGTCCCCCGGTATCAAACCATGCGAGGTCGACGGGTGGCCCGCCGATTCGGTTGGGACTGCCACGGGCTGCCCGCCGAGATGGAAGCCGAGAAGGAGCTCCCAGTCTCCGGGAGGGCCGACATCATCGAATACGGGATCGACCGCTTCAACGCCCAGTGCCGCCAGTCGGTGCTTCGCTACACCGAAGAGTGGGAAAAGACGGTCACCCGTCAGGCCCGGTGGGTCGACTTCGAAGACGACTACAAGACCATGGACCTCACGTACATGGAATCCGTGATGTGGGCCTTCAAGCAGCTGTGGGACAAGGGACTCGTCTACGAGGCCTTCCGGGTCATGCCCTACTCCTGGGGGGCCGAAACCCCGCTATCCAACTTCGAGATCCGCCTTGACGACGCCACTCGACCCCGGCAGGACCCGGCCATCACCGTGGCCTTCGACCTGACACCGGTCGACGGCGACCCGGGCCCCATGAGGATCTTGGCGTGGACGACCACACCTTGGACACTGCCGTCCAACCTGGCCCTCGCCGTAGGCCCTGAAGTCGACTACTCCCTCCGAGCCGAGTCCGACGGCACCGTGCTGGTAGTGGGTGCCGAGGCCGTCGAGCGCTATGCCGTCCAGCTGGCCGAGACCACCGAGGTCGGCACCTGCACCGGGCGTGACCTGGTGGGTCGTACCTACACCCCGCTGTTCGACTTCTTTGACGACCGAACCGACGCCTTTCGGGTTCTGACCGAAGACTTCGTAGACGCCAGCGACGGCACAGGTGTGGTCCACATGGCCCCAGGGTTCGGCGAGGACGACCAGATGGCCTGTGAGGCTGCTGGCATCCCCATCGGCCGGGTAGTGCCCGTAGACGATCAGGGTCGGTTCACCGACGACGTCGACCCCTGGGCTGGCCAGAACGTCTTCGAGGCCAACCCCGACATCATCCGGCACCTCAAGGAGGCCGGCCGGGTGGTCCGCCACGACACCTACGAACACAACTATCCCCACTGCTGGCGCACCGACACGCCAATCATCTACAAGGCCATCTCGTCCTGGTTCGTGAAGGTCTCCGACCTGCGGGAACGGCTGCTGGCCACTAATGCCGAAATCAACTGGGTGCCGGGCCACGTCCGTGACGGCCGCTTCGGCATGTGGCTGGACGGTGCCCGCGACTGGTCGATTAGCCGTAACCGGTTCTGGGGCTCACCCATCCCGGTGTGGCGTAGCGACGACCCGGCGTACCCCCGGGTCGACGTGTACGGCAGCCTTGACGAGATCGAGCGGGACTTCGGAGTACGGCCCGACGACCTACACCGGCCGTTCATCGACGATCTGACCCGACCCAACCCTGACGATCCGACAGGGAAGTCCACCATGCACCGGGTGCCCGAGGTGCTCGACTGCTGGTTCGAGTCGGGGTCCATGCCATTCGCCCAACTCCACTACCCGTTTGAGAACCGGAAGCGCTTTGAGGAGCACTTCCCGGCCGACTTCATCGTGGAGTACATCAACCAGACGCGCGGCTGGTTCTACACGCTGCACGTGCTGGCCACCGCCCTGTTCGACCGACCGGCCTTCCAGAACGTCATCTGCCACGGAATCCTGCTAGCCGAGGACGGCAACAAGTTGTCCAAGAAGCTCCGCAACTACACCGAGCCGTCAGCCATCTTCGAGGCCCAGGGCGCCGATGCCCTCCGCTGGTACCTGATGTCGGCCAACATCGTCCGCGGCGGAGACCTGCGGATCGCCGATTCTGGCATCGACGATGTGGTGCGCCAGGTGCTGCTGCCAATCTGGAACGCCTACTCCTTCTTCACCCTGTACGCGAACGTGGACGACTACCGGGCCACTATGCGAACCGACTCTGCCCATCTGCTGGACCGCTACCTGTTGGCCAAGACCAGGCGCCTCGTGGAATCGGTGCAGGACCGGATGGACGCCTACGACCTACCGGGGGCCACCGCCGAGATCCAGGGATTCCTTGACGCACTCAACAACTGGTACATCCGTCGCAGCCGCGACCGCTTCTGGGCCCGAGCGTCGTCGGACCCCACTGCCGAGACTCCTGCGGCCATCGACAAGCGCGACGCCCACGACACCCTCTACACGGTGCTGGTTACCTTCTGCCGAGTGGCCGCCCCGTTCCTGCCCATGGTGGCCGAGGAGATCCACGATGGGCTCACCGGCCGTCCGACCGACGACTCGTCGGGCACGATCAGCGTGCACCTCCAGGACTGGCCCGATGTCGACGATCTCCCATCGGACCCCGACCTGGTGGTCCGAATGGACCGTCTGCGTGACGTGGCGTCCACGGCGCTGCGACTCCGTGAGGACCACGGTCTGCGGGTACGGCTGCCGCTGTCGTCATTGACTGTGGCCGGCACCGATAGCGAGACCCTGGCCAACCTGCTGGACCTGTTACTCGACGAGGTGAACGTAAAGGCCGTCGAGTTGACCGACGACCTGGAGTCTCATGCCCGATTCGTGCTGCGCCCCGACGGACGGGCCTTGGGTCCGCGTCTGGGGGGCAACGTCCAGGCGGTGTTCGCTGGCGCCCGGACCGGTGACTACATCCGCAACGACGACGGCACCGTGACCGTAGCCGGCCATGTGCTAGCCGCCGAAGAGTTCGAGTTGGGTGTGGAATCCCCCGAAGGCGTAACGGCCGCTGCACTGGGCAGCGGAGACGCCGTCGTGGTGTTGGACACCACCGTCACCGACGAGTTGGCCACCGAGGGTCTGGCACGTGACGTGGTCCGCCACGTGCAGCAGGCCCGCCGCGACGCCGACCTCGTCGTGACCGACCGAATCCAGGTGGTGGTCGAAGGTGACAAGGCGGTGATCGATGCCATCCGGGCCCACGAGGCCCACGTGTCCGGCCAGGTGTTGGCCGTCGACATCTCCTACGGCGAACCCGGCGCCTCGCCGACCTCCGTTACCGTGGAGGGCTCGGCCCTCCGCTTTTCCATAACCGTCGCCTGAGTCAGCCAGGCTGGGGGACCGGTCAGTCCAGCCGGCGACCCGACTCCACCAAGTTGATCTCCCAGATCACTTGTTCCAAGCGGTCCGATGCGGTGATCGTCGGGTAGCGCAGCGGGTTCTCCGGCGTCACACACGTGGGAATGGGAGCCAGCATCGTCCACGGTGTGGGGTGGCAGAACTGGACGACCGAGTGACGCTCTCCGGGGCCATCGGCCACCACCCGGTGAATTCCTGGGGGGATGGCCCCGTTGGTCAGATGATCGAGCATGATCCCGGTGTTGACGATGACATGCCCGTCCGGCGGCGCAGCATCTATCCAGCCGTCATCCACCTTGACCTGTAGGCCCGGTGCGGTGGCCCGCGGCAGCGCGGTGATCAGGTTGATATCGGCGTGCTCGGCCGCCCATACGTGCTCGTCACCTGGGGCGGCGTCCATGGACGGGTAATGCAGGGCACGAGTCAGGGCTGCGCCGTCCCGGAGCATCACCTCGAAGAAACCCTCGTCGACCCCCAGGCCCACGGCCAGGATACGCAGCACCCGGCGCTGGATGTCGAGGGTGGCCTCATGGAAGTCCATGAGCACCTCGGTGGTTCCCGGCAGATCCTCGTCAGGCAGCGTCGGGTCCCCGTACCGATGGGGGAACCGCTTGCGTAATGGATGTCCGTCAGGGACCGGGGCGCTCCAGTTGAGCATCTCCTTCCAGTCGGGCACATCGGAGATGGCGGCCGTCTCCACAAGGAGACCGGTGTAGCCGGTCTGCCCGTTCGATTCCGGCACCGTGTAGCGATCCTTACGCTCGCGGGGCAGGGCGAAGAAGTCGGCTAGGCGTCCATAGGCGTCGTCAAGCAGGTCATCGGGGAGGTCGTGGCGGACGTAGACGAAGCCGGTGGCCAAACTCCGCATCGTGCCGTCCACCACGGCTCGGCGAGCCGCCTGATCACCCGACTCGAAGGCCGCGAGGTCAACGTCCAGGATGCTTGACTCGACAGTCGCTCCGCTCACCATGCACGCACGCTAGACCGCCGCGGACAGCTCGGGCAGGGTCCTTGGTCCCAGCGCCGTTGACCACGTGGCGCGCGAATCAGGCCGGTTTCGAGGCCCTGACCACCACCCGTGGCGCGAGTCCTAGGAAATCTCGCCCACAGTTAACGAATCACTTGACATGGTTGTAATTACATGCGTGCAATTCAGAACCCGGGACGCATGCTCGGCTCGTCCCTCCACCGGCTCCCACGGAGCCGGGTTGCACGATGGGATGTCGGGTGGTCGGACC
>JASLKB010000053.1 GCA_030747775.1 Acidimicrobiales bacterium
CGCTGACGAGGAGACCGTCGACCGGGCCATCGAGGGCGCCGAGGACGCAGGAGGTCCGGCCATCGAGCCCGGAGCGGAAACGGTGGCCTACGGGGTGGACGGCTGGGCTGCCGACGAACAGTCGGCGTTCAGTGATCTGCTGGTGCGCCTAGGCGTGCCGCACGAGTTTGACGCCGAGGGCGACTTGGTGGTCAGGGCCGCTGACGAGGACGCCGTGGAGGCCGCTCTGGACGTATTCGAGGCTGGGGCCGACGACCGTCCAGAGTTGGAGGGCCTAGATGCCAACGGTCTGCTCAGCGAAGTGTTTGTAGCCTGTGACCGCCTAAGACGCGACGCTCGGGACCTGGCCGGTATCGAGCGGCTGGCTGACTTAGCCCCCGTGTTGGTGGGCCATCGCCCACCATTTGGGATCGACGGACGGGTGTGGAACGCGTTGGGGGAGCGCACCAGGGCTCTGGTTGACCTGCTGGGCACCGGCGATCCCGAGCCGGCAGCGGTGTCGGACATGGCCGGCGAGTTGGCCGAGGTGCTCCGCCACCTGACGTAGGCATTACTTGGCCACGCCAGCGTCGCGTGCGACTTCGAGCACCATCGTCCTGATTTTTGAAAGGCGGACTTCACCGAAGGTTGCTTCGGTCCTTCCCGATAGGCGATCCTCGTCTCCGCGGTCGGGATCGACCCGACCGCGGAGACGAAAGGGCGGAAGCCATGCGGTTCATCCAGATCATCGAGTCCGAGAGCGACCCGGCTACCGAGTTGGCCAACGTGCAGGGCTACGCCGAGATGGCAAAGGGCGACGAAACCGTCAAGGTCGAGCGAGTCACTATCTGCGGTGACAGGGACCGACCAGGGGTCACCGTCATGATCGCTGAGTTCGCCTCGGCCGATGCCGCCAAGCAGAACGACGAGCACGAGATCACCCAAGAGGGTGCTGCCGCGGCACCCGACGGCACGACCTACCAGAACCTGGATGTCCACGGCGTCGTTGAGATGTGAGCCACGGGCAGTCAATGTCGGCTTCGGTGCCAGTATCAGCCGGCCCGCAGTGCCCGCCACAGCGAACGGTAGGTCGGCCACTCCAGATCTCCCACGTAGCCATCGGCGACCAGTGCATCGTGCAGGCGCGGCAGGTTGCGGTACGGCACCGTCATGTCCACGTGGTGAGCGAGGTGGTAGCCCACTCCGAACGGCACCATCACTATCCGTGCGAACAGTGACTGGTGGACATGGTGGGTAGTGCGTCGCCGGTCGTCTGAGCGTGTCATGCCGCCGTGTTCGGCGATGGCCCGGACCCGGTTGAGACCTTGGTACAGCGTGGCCCACGGCAGCACCCATAGCAGCAGGTACAGCCATGGGTGGCCCGATGCCCAGAAGGCCCCCATCACCAGGGCTTGACCGGCCAGGAATCGATAGGTGAGGCGTCGGTGGTGCACCTCGCCGAGGCGCTGGAACCGGGGGCGGATGATCCGGAACGCAGATACGCCAGTTAGATCTCTCCGGTGCTTGCGATGCATGGATGCTGAGGTGATCGGGTAGCGGGCATAGAGGCCGAAGTCGGGCTCCTTGGGTCCGAACTCGTCACGGTGGTGGTTCATGTGACCGACTCGGTAGCCATGTCCTCCGGTACCGAACGTCAGCCAACCCACCAGATTGATGCCGACCAGGTCATTGAAGCGGCGGTTGGAGAACAGGACCCGGTGGGCGGCCTCGTGGTGGAGGATGAATAGTCGGTTCTGGGCGATGGGCATCATCAGGAATGCCGCCACCCAGGCTGCAGGGTGGGATAGGACGGCTGCCAGTGCCACCACGGCCAGAGGAAATGCCACTGCACCGCTGACAGCTAGGGCGTTGCGGGCATCGGGCACGGTTCGGAGCGAGTCTCTAAACGCATTCTTCGGGCGACCATCGGGGTGGAGGCGGTCACTGCCGATGAACGGGGCCGGCGTAGGGGCCATACCCCCGGTCAGAGACGCCACCGCGGCCTCGTGCTCCATGGGATGAGCGTACCGACGGAGACCTCGGGGCGTCAGATTGGACGGGGCCGGATCGGCGTGGGGATACCCTCGCCCCGTGGCTCGTACTCGATCGGTCGCTTCGCCGGTCTCGGGTCTGCTGTTGACCCCCGGGGCGGGTAGCAATCGTGACCATCCAGGACTGGTGGCCCTTGAGGACCGTCTGGCCCCTCTGCCGGTGGAGCGTATGGACTTCCCGTACCGGAAGGCCGGCAGGCATTTTCCGGATCGGGCGCCGGTGCTGGTGGAGGCAGTCCGCGACGGGGTGGCCGCCATGGCCACCGACCGGGGGGTGGACCCTGACCGCCTCGTTCTGGGTGGGCGCAGCATGGGGGGACGGATGTGCTCGATGGCCGTAGCCGAAGGGCTGCCGGCTCTCGGCCTGGTGCTCGTTGGCTACCCGCTACACCCGCCGAAGAAGCCGGAGAACCTTCGAGTTGACCACTTCGGCGCTATCGACGTGCCGTGCCTGTTCGTATCCGGCGACCGCGATGAGTTCGGGTCGCCAGACGAGTTTGACGAGCACCTCGAGGCCATTAATGCTCCGGTCACCGTGGTACGCCTACCCGGGAAGCGCCATGACCTCAAGGGTGTCGACGAGGCAGTGTGCGACGCGGTGGCCGAGTGGCTGGGTGGCCTCACCGCCTGACGCCTCGGGTTCGGAGTTGGGGTGAACTCTGGTGTGCGGCTAGACATCTTGGATCGTTGAGGGTCCCGACGGGGATCCGCGGAGAGGGAGACGCCAGATGAGATACGCCGCCCCGGCGACGGTGGACGAGGCCAGAGCGCTGTTGTCCGATAACCCCGGCTCACAAGTCTTCGCTGGAGCGACCGATCTGGTCCCGCAGATGCGGTCAGGCCGACCGGCACCATCGGTCCTGGTCGACCTCAAGAGGATTGAGCGACTGACAGCGGTTACTCACGAGGACGGACAGTGGACGATCGGGGCGGCGACGCCTGCCGCCGACCTCACCCGCGACGCGGTGTTCACCGCGGCTTTCCCCGGCCTATCCGAGGGCGCCGGTCTGATCGGATCAGATCAGATCCAGAACCGGTCGAGCCTGGGCGGCAACCTGGCCAACGCCTCGCCGGCTGCTGACTCGGTGCCGGCCCTGATCGCCAACGCCGGGCAGGCTGTTATCGCCACCGCTGACGGGACTCGGACCGTTCCGGCATCCGAGATTGTGACCGGCCCTGGCAGCACCTCGCTTGCCGAGGGCGAGTTCATTGTCGAGTTCACGCTGGCCGACCCTCCGGCTGGCACCGGTGATGCCTATCTGCGGATGATCCCCCGGACCGAGATGGACATCGCCATTGTCGGTGCCGCGGTGCGCGTCACCGTGGACGGCGATTCGATCAGCGACGCCATCGTCGTCCTCGGGGCCGTCGCTCCGACTGCTGTTGTCGTACCCGACGCGGCTGCCGCCCTCGTCGGAGCCTCGGTCGCCGGCGGCAGTATCGACCAGAGTGCCCTGACCGCGTTGGCCGAGGCGGCCTCCGCGGCCTGTGATCCCATCGACGATAAGCGCGGCACCATCGTCTACCGGCGACAGGTGGCTGGTGTTTTGGCCAAGCGGGCCGCGGTCATCGCCGTTGAACGCGCGCAGAACGGAGTCTGAATCATGAGCGACAGCACAACGAACAGGCGGGTCCGTACGCACGTGACCTGCACGGTCAACGGCGACGAGGTTGACTTCCTGGCCAGCGACGACACATCGTTGCTGGACGCGCTGCGAGACGAGCTAGGCCTTACGGGCGCCAAGGAGGGCTGCGGTACGGGAGACTGCGGCGCCTGCACGGTGCTGGTCGACGGTCGGATCAACTGTTCATGCCTGATTTTCGCTCCTGAGGCCGAGGGGAGCGACATCGTCACCGTTGAGGGCATCGCCGAGGGCGACCAACTCCACGCCCTCCAGCAGACCTTTTTGGAGGGCGCAGCCCTGCAGTGTGGGATCTGCACCCCCGGCTTCCTGGTCTCGGCTAAGGCCCTGCTTGACCAGAATCCGGATCCGACCGAGACCGAGATCCGATATGCCCTGGCCGGCAACCTCTGCCGTTGCACTGGCTACGACAAGATCGTCCGTTCTGTCCAGGAGGCTGCGGTGCAGCTGAGGGGAGCATCCCGATGACCGTGACCGAGGATCGCCCGGCTTACAAGTGGGTTGGAACCCGACCCATCCGTCACGATGGCTACGACAAGGTGGTGGGTAAGGCCCGCTTCGCCGCCGACCTCAACCTCCCGGGCCAGTTGCACGGTGTGTTCCTGCGATCGCCCCACGGCCACGCTCGCATTGTGTCGATCGATACCTCCGCTGCTGAGGCCATGCCCGGTGTGAAGGCCGTGGTCACTGGGGACGACTTCCCGGAGCTAGCGGCCGGAGATCCTGAACGTGACACCGCCATCAACCTCATGGCCCGTGGCGTGGTTCTCTACGTCGGCCACGCTCTGGCCGCTGTGGCCGCGTCCACTCGGGCCGAGGCTTTGGCCGCGGCGGCGGCCATCGAGGTCGAGTACGACCTACTGCCTGTGATTCTGTCTCTGGACGAGTCGATCGCCGACGGTGCGCCGCTGGTCAACGAGGACAACCGGACGGCCTTCAGCGGGAGCGACGAACCGTCCAACCTGGCCAGCGTCACTCCGCTGGAGCGGGGTGACGTCGATGCGGCCTTTGAGGCCGCCGACCTGGTCATCGAGCGGGAGTTCGAGACCTCTTGGGTGCATCAGGGTTACATCGAGCCGCACGCATGCGTGGTCGACGTGGGGGCGGATGGGAAGGCCGACATCTGGGCGTCTTCACAGGGTCACTTCCGTGTTCGGTCGCAGACCGCAGCGGTTCTCGGGTGGGATACGGCGCGGATCAAGGTGACGCCGGCTGAAATCGGTGGCGGTTTTGGCGGTAAGACCACCATCTACCTCGAGCCGGTGGCGGCCCGGTTGTCGGAGAAGAGCGGTCGTCCGGTCAAGATCGTCATGACCCGCGACGAGGTGCTCCGGGCTACCGGCCCGGCGCCGGGGTCTAAGGCGCGGATCCGGATCGGTGCGACCAGTGACGGTGAGCTCACAGCGATCGAGGGTTGGATTGGCTACGTCGTGGGGTGCGTTAACAACATGGCCGGCTTCATCGGTGCCATGTCGGTGGCGTCCTACAAGTTTCCGAATCTGAAGCTGGAGGCCGTCGGGGTGTTGACCAACACGCCGGCTTCGGCCGCATACCGGGCACCGTCGGCGCCTCAGGCAGCATTCGCCATCGAATCGGTGATCGATGAGATTGCCCAGACGCTGGGCCTGGACCCCATCGACGTGCGGTTGAAGAACGCGGTGGTGGAGGGCGATCCCACGGCCATGGGTATGCCCCATCCCCGGATCGGTTTCGTGGAGTGTCTTGAGGCCATCCGTGATTCGGACCACTACGGCTCGCCGGTGCCTGAGGGCGCTGCCCGCGGCATCGGCACCGGGTTCTGGTTCAACATCGGCGAACAGTCCAGTGCGACGGTGAACCTCAACGAAGACGGCACAGCGACCGTCATCACCGGCAGCCCCGACATCGGTGGTAGCCGGGCCTCCATGGCCCTAATGGCCGCCGAGGAACTGGGCATCGACGTCCACCGAATCACCCCGGTGGTGGCCGACACCGAGTCGGTGGGCTTCACCGACGTCACCGAGGGCAGTCGGGCCACCTTCGCCACGGGCATGGCGGTGGTCAACGCCTGCAGAGAGCTGGTTGACGAGTTGAAGGCCCGGGCGGCGACCATCATGGGTGTCGATAGCGAAGCCGTGGACTGGATTGACGGTGCAGCTGTGGCAGAGGAGCATGACCCGCTCCCCTTGGACGCCATCACAGCCAAGGCCAAGGGCACCGGTGGTCCGCTGACCGTCACGGCGTCGCTGAACGCCGGTGGGGCCGGTCCGTCGTTCGCCGTCCACTGCTGTGACGTCGCCGTGGACGAGGAGACCGGTCAGGTCACCGTTCTGCGGTACACGACAGCCCAGGATGCCGGGACAGCCATCCATCCCAGCTACGTGGAGGGCCAGATGCAGGGTGGCACCGTCCAGGGCATCGGCTGGGCGCTGAACGAGGAGTACGTCTACGGCGAGGACGGCACCATGCTCAACGCCAGCTTCCTCGATTACCGGGTGCCGGTCGCCTCTGACCTGCCGATGATCGAAACCATCATCGTGGAGGTGCCCAACCCCGCCCATCCCTACGGGGTGAGGGGCGTGGGTGAGACGGGGATTGTGCCGCCCATGTCCACTATCGCCAACGCTGTGAACCGGGCCACGGGCCTTCGGATTTCGGCGTTGCCGATGTCGCCGCCCGCGATTCTGGCCGCCCTCAACGAGCGCTGAGGCCATCGGGATGCCCCGTGCTCACCTCATGTCCGATCACCGCCGGTTCACAGACGGCGAGGCGGTCATTGAGGTGGAGGGGTTGACCGTGGGTGCGGTGATCGCCGAGTTGGAACGGCGCTATCCGGGCCTTGGAGAGATACTCACCAACGGCTCCTCCGCGGGAGTGGACGGGGTGATTCACGCTGAGCCGGAGTATCTGGTCATCGGTCCGGATACCGACGTCTACTTCGTGGCCCCACTAGCGGGTGGCTGATTGCCCGCGGTAGAAGGGCGGTCGCAGGAACCAGTTATTCCGAGAGGTTGGCGTCGCTTGGGTTGAGTGTTTCCAGCTCCACTCGCGCCGTCTCCGGGAACCAACCCAGTACGAGCACGGCAGCTAGCACCGGCCCGATTGCCACTACGGTGAACGCCGGCCCGTAGGAGCCGAACCGGTCGCTGAGCATGCCTACGAGTAGTAGGCCGGTGGCGCTGCCGGCCACCCCGAGGGTCACCACCAGGCCGTTGGCCCGGGCCCGGTTCCTGGTCGAGAACAGCTCGGGCCCGTAGACGCCGAGGGCGACGGTTAGCGAGCCGAGGATCGATCCAGCGAGCGTGGAGCCCCACATGAGGGCCCCGGTGGCGTGGTAGCCAACGACCACGAACGCCGTGCCACCCAGTAGCCCCAGTGCGGCCACGCCACGCCGCCCCCGGGTGTCGGCAGCCCGGCCGGCCAGAAAAACACCGATGCCCGCTGGGGTGGTGGTCAGCAGGGTGAACAGCGTGATGCCTGAGGCGCTGAACCCCCGGTGGTCCTTCAGGAAGTCGTTCTGGAATTGGCTGGCCGGAGCAGCGAACACCAGCAGGAGGAAGGCCGTGACAGCCAGCAGGAGCAGGCGGCGTCCTTCGGTCCGGCGACGGGCCTCGCGGTCCGAGTTGTCCTCCGTTCTGGTCGAGAAAGACACGTCGCCGGTGTTGGCGGTGAACCGCCGGGACTCGGGGAGGCGTCGACCGACGGCTACCAGCCCAGGCACGGCCAGAAGCGGGACTAGGTAGACCGCACGCCATGCCCGGGGATCGATGTCGGCCACAGGCAGCACCCATACGGCCATCCCGGCGCCTAGTGCAGCCGACAGGGCTAGCACGCTGACCCCGTAAGCCCGAGACCCCCTAGGCAGCTCCTCGGCAGCGAACACTCCGATAAGGATGCCCATACCGGTTGTCAGGCCTCGGCTGACCAGTTGGGTGCCTCCCAGGAACCAAAGACCGGGGGATAGGGCGCCCAGCGCCGTGACGGCCACAGCGAGCAGGGCGGTGGCCGTCAGGAGCCGACGTCGTCCTCGCCGGTCGGCGAGGGCCACAACGGCAAGGGCCACGATGATTCCAAGGCGCACGGTGGCCAGGGTGACCCCCTGGGCGGTGTCGCTCCGGTTGAACTCGTCGGCAGCGAAAGTGATGGTCTGGCTGATGACGGTGCCCAGATACCCGTCGACCACCTGAATGCAGGCCAGCAGCGAGATGACCGTCGTGGCCCGGGCATCGAGGCGGTCCGGCGGAGCCCACCATGGGGTCCGGCGGTGCCGGACGGCCCGGCGGAGCGGCCACGCGAATAGGGGCCGCCAGACGCCGACGGCGGCCCGGTACTCGATGGTCTCAACGACTCGGTGAAGTCCCGGTGCCGTGTCCGTGGCCAGAGGTTCGACCCGCAGGGTCCGTTCCCAGAACTCGAATGGTCCGTGGGCAAGCGTGAATCGGTCGGGTTCCTGGCGTTCCTCCCGAACCAGGTCATCTCGAGGCGCGCTGAGTCGGGCGAGGGCAGCGTCGTCTACCTCGTGGACCACCGTCGACGTGGACGATCGGGTAGCGATCCGACGGTCTCGGGGCGTGCTTGTGTTGATGGCTGCCCTCCGGTCGCCGGAAGCGCCCACCATACTGAGAGGGTGGGAATCGACGGTGACGCTGCTACGGATGTGATTCGCGTCCGCCGGTCCGGCCCCCTGGAGGGGGCGGTTCGGGTGGCGGGTGCCAAGAACTCGGCGCTGAAGTTGATGGCCGCCGCCGTGTTGGCCCCTGGTCGCCACACTCTTCACAACGTTCCGCGGATCGCCGACGTGACTCTCATGGCCGAACTGCTGGAGCGTATGGGTGCCACGGTGTCGCGTGGGTCCGATGATCCCGACGTGTTGACCATCGACGTGCCTGACGAGATGGACCCGGAGGCGCCCTACGACTTGGTGGAGAAGATGCGGGCCTCGATCGTGGTGCTGGGTCCGCTCCTGGCCCGGTTTGGTGAGGCCCGGGTGTCGGTGCCCGGTGGCGACGACTTCGGTCACCGTCCCATCGACATGCACCTGCGTGGCCTGGAGGACCTGGGGGCCACGTTCACCACCAGCCACGGGGTGATCGAGGGCCAGGTTGGGCGGCTGATCGGAGCCAGAGTCCTTCTCGAGTACCCCAGCGTGGGGGCGACCGAGAACCTTCTGCTTGCCGCGGTGACCGCCAAGGGCACCACGGTGATCGACAACGCGGCCCGAGAGCCGGAGATCGCCGACTTGGCGGCTTTTCTCACTGCCATGGGTGCCGAGGTCTCAGGAGGCGGAGGGTCGACCATCACCGTCGAAGGGGTCGAACGGCTGCATCCGGCCGAGCACACAGTGGTTCCCGACCGGATCGAGGCGGCCACTTATCTGGCTGCGGTTGGCATGACCGGTGGTTCGATCGTCGTAGAGGGGGCCCGGGTCGACCACATGGAGATGCTGCTGGACCGACTGGCCGCAATGGGCTTGAGAGTCGACGACGGTGGTGACCGGCTCTGGGCAACGGCTCCCGGACCCAACGGGCGGCTCAGGTCGGTGGACGTGTCGACCTTGCCTTATCCCGGGGTGGCCACCGACTACAAGCCGTTGTTGGTCGCTTTACTGTCGGTGGCTGACGGGGTGGGGATTCTCACCGAGAATGTGTTCGCTGGCCGGTTCCGGTACATCCCTGAACTGGTGCGGATGGGTGCTGATATCCGGGTGGAGGGCCACCACGCGGTGGTCCGGGGTGTCGAGGCCCTGTCCGGGGCGCCGGTCCGGGCTCCTGACATCCGGGCCGGCGCAGCCTTGGTGGTGGCGGGTCTGGCTGCCGAAGGCGAGACAGTGGTGAGCGACGCGCATCACGTGGCCCGCGGCTATCAGGATCTGGTGGGCAACCTGGCCCGCTTGGGGGCCGACGTGGCCCTCGGCTCAGCGGTCGGGGAGGTCTGACCCATCGGTCCGGTCTGGGCCGTCCTCGTCGGAGGGCCCCATACGGCCGGCCCGCCGGTCGGCCAGCCAGAGCAACCCAGCGATGACGGCCAGTGGCCCTGCCACGAGGAGGATCTCGTCCCATCCACCCTGGTGGGCGGTTAGCAGTGGTATCGGGGGCACCGGTCGATCCTACGGGTGTGATTATCCAGGCCCGGGGTGGCACCGCCGGTCGGTCCTGCGAGACTGGCGACATGTCCCTTGATGTGTCTCCTGACGTATCCCCTGATGATCTGCGTACCCGGGTGGAGACGGTCATCGAGGTGATTCGTCCGGCCATCCAGGCCGACGACGGGGACATCGTTCTCCATGACGTCGACGAGGCCACCGGCGAGGTGTCCGTCGAGTTGACGGGGGCCTGTGTGACCTGCCCAGCATCGGACCAGACGCTCAAAGCGGGGATCGAACGGATCTTGAAGGACCGGGTGGACGGCGTGACGGTCGTCCACAACGTCGGCGCCGCGGCCGCAGGCGACGGCCCCATCGGCGTCACCGACGATGGCACGGCGGTCAGCCTGTAGTGGCCGAAACCGTGGTGGCCGAATCAGGTGACGGGGTGCAACTGGGCGTCGAGCACCGTGATGACGGCGTGGTAGTGGCGACCCTGGATCGGCCCAAGGTGAATGCGCTCGACACCGGGCTGCTACACGAGTTGGAGGCCTTCGCCCGGTCGTGCATCGACGATCCGCCGGGGGCCGTGGTGTTCACAGGTGCCGGCCGGATGTTTGCTGCCGGTGCCGAACTGTCAGTCTTTGCCGACCCGGTACAGCGACCAATCCAGGCCGATGCCTTTCGTGACGCCTTCGGGGCCGTGGAACGTATCCCCTGCCCGACTATTGCCGCTGTCAACGGTTTGGCTCTCGGCGGCGGCGCTGAACTGGCCTGGTGCTGTGACCTGCGCATTCTCGGTGAGGGATCAGCCTTCGGGCAGCCTGAGGTGTTGTTGGGCATTCTTCCGGGTGGTGGTGCCACCCAGCGCCTCACACGACTGGTCGGTCGACCGACCGCCAAGCGCATGATTTGGGGCGGCACCCCGGTTAAGGCAGCCGAGGCACTGGCTTTGGGCCTGGCCGACGAGGTGGTGGGTGATGACGAGATCCTGGATCACGCGTGCGCGCTGGCCGCCATCTACGCGTCCGGCCCCCGGGTGGCCATCCGCGCCGCCAAGCGGGCTATCGACGAGGGCGTCGACCTGCCCCTCGCCGAGGGGATCGACCTCGAGCTGGACTTGTTCCTCGAGGTCTTCGAGAGCGACGACGCCCGGGAGGGCGTGGCGTCTTTTTTTGAGCACGGTCCCGGGAAGGCCCGCTTCACCGGTTCCTGAGACGTGGCTTCCGGAGACATGCCCGACCCCTTCCTAACCGCCTTTGGTGACTTCGCTCGTGCCGAGGGCCAGCGGGACCCGACGTTGTCAGGCCCCATGTTCCTGCTGGCCGATGCACTCACCCGGGTGGTGCCGGCTGAAATGGGCCCGTTGGCGAGCCTGCCGGTGGTCGACAAGCACCTGGAGGCCAGCCGACAGACTGGCGTGGGCGTTCCCGCCGACCTGGCCCTGCAGATGGCGGACCGGACCAGCTGGGCCAGCCCGTACCCCGACTACGCCGGCGAGCCGGACATGGACGCCATGCGGTCGGCGTACGCCTACACGCCGATTATCGGCCAGGCTGAAAGTGCCATCCTGCTAACAGCGGGGTCGGCCCCGTACCTCAGTGACGAGGTATCGGCCGGTTTGGTTCTTCAAGGGCCTGGAGTGGTGTATCCGCCGCATGTGCACAAGGCAGTCGAGATCTACTGGGTGATCAGCGGGACGGCGGATTGGCAGAGGGGCGACGAGTGGTCGACCCACGGACCTGGGGCGACGATCTTTCATGACACCGGGGTACGCCACGCCACCACCACCGGTGATGGGCCACAGCTCCTTCTGTTCGCCTGGGTAACCGACCCGGGCGGCGTACCGGTCATCGTCCGGTTCTGACCGACGTGGTGGAGTCGCAGTCGGGGGTTGATCCCGAGACCTGCCATCGGCATCCGGAGAACCGGGCTGGTGTTCGGTGTCAGAGGTGTGACCGCAGGATCTGCGCGCTGTGCATGCACACGGCGTCAGTCGGCTTCCACTGTCCCGACTGCGTGGCCGGTTCCGCGACGAGGCGCCAGTTCCAGGGGCGCCAGTATCGGAAGCAGGGCTCTGGCCGGCAGAGCATCGAACAGGTGCGGGTTGGCCCAGTGGAAGGACCACCGGTCACTCTGGTACTGGTAGCCCTGAACCTGGCGGCCTTCTTGGCCACGGTGTTCCTGGGCGGGGTCACGGGGGGGTCGGGGGTCTACGACCGGTTTGCCTCGGGTGGTGGCGCGGTCACAGTGGACCACGGACTACTGGGCATCGGCCGGTCCGGACCGGTGCTGATCGGTGTGGCCGAAGGCGAGTGGAGTCGTCTGGTGACGGGTGGGTTCCTCCATGCCGGCCTACTCCATCTGCTGGTCAACATGTTCTTGCTCTGGATGCTGGGACGACAACTGGAGTCGGCCCATGGTCCGGTCCGGTACTCCGGGCTGTACATGGGCTCACTGCTAGCTGGTTCGTTCGGGGTGATGCTGCACGACCCCCAGGCGCTAACAGTGGGTGCATCAGGTGCCGTGTTCGGCTTGATGGCAGCGGCGATCGTCCACCAGGTCCGACGGGGTATCAGCCCGTGGGGGACCGGCCTGGGGGGTCTGCTACTGGTCAACGTGGTGTTCACATTTGGGCGTCCAGGCATCAGCATTGGTGGACATCTCGGGGGCCTGGCCGGAGGCGCGTTGGTGGCATGGTTGGTCGACATTGCCGACCGCCGCGGTCTGCCACGGGGGTTGACTACCGCGGTGCCATGGGTGGCGACCGCCGCATTCGCCGCTGGGGCGGTATGGGCTGCTAGTCGTTGGTGGGACCCGGTGCTGGGCTGAGGCTCGCCCTGGAGGACGATCTCCCCATGTTGAACAAGCCACGCGATCAGAAGCCAGCAGAGTTGCCAGAGCAGTCGCCGGACATTGAGTTCTTCTGGGACCCGGTGTGCCCGTTCGCCTGGCAGACGTCGCGATGGTTACGGCGGGTCGCTGAACTCCGGAGCCTGACCGTCGACTGGCGCTTCATCAACCTTTCGATCCTCAACGAAGAGCGGGACTACGACGCTGAGTTCCCTGAGGGCTACCGCGAGTCCCACGACCGGGGGAGGCGCATGCTGAGGGTGGCCGCCGCCGTCCGCGCCGCTGAAGGTGTTGAGGCCATGGACCGGCTCTACCGGGCATTCGGCGAAACCATCTGGCACCGGGTGGTCGATGACGGGACCGACTTTCGAGCCGACGTGGCGACGCCCGACCATCTGGCCCGGGTGCTTGACCAGGCGGGGGTGGACCGGCTGTACGCCAATGCAGCCACCGATCCGTCGTGGGATGCCGAGTTGCGGGCCGAGACCCTCGAGGCAGTCGGTCGGACGGGGGACGACGTGGGTACGCCCATCGTCACTTTTGGACCGCCCGACGGACCGTCCATCTTCGGGCCCGTCATCTCCTCGGTCCCCGAGACCGACGAGGAGTGCCTGGCGCTGTACGACGCCACGGTCACCTTGTGCGGTTTTGAAACGTTCTCCGAACTAAAGCGCAGCTCCCGGCCACGCTTGGACCTACCAGTCATCACCGGGCGGTCCAGCTAGTTCCAGCCAGTTTTCGCGGGCCGGGTGCCGGCGTTATGTGGCGTCAGCTCGACGCCACATGCTCACGTGGCGCGACGACTCGTTGGAGAACGGGGTGCCGCGCCAGTCCTCGGTTCGGTTAACCCGCTCCAGTCCGGCGGAGGCCGCCATGTCGTCGAGTTGGTCCGGGCTGGCGTAGCGCAGCAGGTACGGGAAGAACCGGTTTCCGGCTGTCGTCATCACGATCCGCTGCCCGGTGATGGT
>JASLKB010000054.1 GCA_030747775.1 Acidimicrobiales bacterium
CGTCGTGCTGGGGGTACCGTGGTAACGCTGCTCCGGCCGGGGTCCGATCCGGCCTGAGCTGCGGCCGACGGAACGATTGGGAAGAGGTGGCGAACCGGTGACCCGTGTCCTGTATCCCGGCTCGTTCGACCCCGTTCACAATGGCCACGTGGAGATGGTCGAGACAGCGGCCGGCCTCTTCGAAGAGGTCGTGGTGGCTGCCCTCATCAACCCGTCCAAGGGTGGTGGCCTATTTGACCTCGAGGAGCGGATGGCCCTGCTCGACGAGTGCTTCGAACACCTCGCCAATGTGCGAACCACGATGTTTGACGGATTGGTGGTGAACCTGGCCTCCGAGGTGGGTGCCGACTTCATCATCAAGGGGCTCCGTGCTGTTTCGGACTTCGAGAGCGAACTCCAGATGGCCCAGATGAACGCTGCCATCTCCGGCGTTCAGACTCTCTTCTTGCCCACTGCATCGCGGCGTTCGTTCCTCGCCTCGCGGCTCATTCGCGAGGTGGTTCGTCTCGGGGGCGACGTAAGCGACATGGTTCCTGAACCGGTCAGGCTTCGTCTCGAGGGTCGCTTGGGTTCCGGGCCCGAGTCGAACGGATGAGCGATCCGATGGTCGATCAAGTGCCCGATCCTCTGGGCGATCCGATGAATCTGGTGCCCGACTCGGTTCCGCCGTCTGTCGCCCCGGCGGCCGCGGTACCCAATCCGTATCGACCACCGCAGATTGAGGCCATCTTGCGTCAGCTGCGAGAGATGATTGCCAATGCCCGGCCAATGCCGCTCTCGGCATCGTCGATGGTGAATAAGGAGGAGCTCCTGGGTCTTCTCGACGAGGCGGCGGCCCGTCTGCCTGAGGAACTCCGTGCCGCTCGGTGGCTACTGAAGGAACGTGAGGAGTTCTTAGGCAAGGTCCGTCGGGAGGGTGACGACATTCTCGAGCTGGCACGATCTCGGGCCGAGCGGCTGGTGCAGCGGACTGAGGTGGTTCGGACTGCAGAGCAGCGGGCCCGCCACCTGGTAGAGACGGCTCGTGAGGAGACCCGGCGGATGAGGCGGGAAACTGAGGACTACTGCGACCAGAAGTTGGCCAGTTTCGAGGGCCTTCTTGGCACTACCCGCGATGCCATCTCTCAGGGCCGCCGTCGCCTTCAGGAGACCGTGTTGGACCGGGATCGGGAACGGAGGGCCATCGAGGCCGAGCGGCTGGTGGACGAGGCCCACGCTTTGGATACGGATCCAGTGCGGCCTGGTACGCCGTTCTTCGATCAGGACGCCGAGGGCACCTGAGGTGGATGACGGCCTGCGGATACCGCTGGCCGTCCTGCGCCGCCGGGCTGATCCCCGGCTGGTTCGACGGACGGTTGAACTTGATGACATGCATGTAGGCGAGGTGGTGGTGGTCGACGGACGAGTTGACGTCGACTTCGAGGTCGAAGCCCGTGGTCTCGACGTGGTGGTCTCCGGGGAGGTTCGGGCCAGGTGGCTCGGCGCCTGTCGACGCTGCCTGGGGGACGTGGGGGGCGACCTCGACCTGAGGGTGCAGGAGGTCCTGTCTGTGGACTGCGGTGTGCCGGGCCGCTCCGATGCCGGCCCGGAGGGGAGCACTGGCGGAGTGGTCGAGTCGGGTGACGTCTATTCATTAGACGGTGCTGAGGCTGATCTCGAACCGGTGGTCCGTGATGTTGTGCTGCTTGCCCTGCCGCTCTCACCGCTCTGCGTCGAAGATTGCGTCGGTCCTGATCCTGACCGCTTCCCGACTGTGGGGGCGACAGGGTTGGATGAAGAGGCCCGTGGCGAGGAGGTCCCGGTCGATTCGCGCTGGGCGGCTCTGGACGTCTTGCGGGCACCCGAGGAGTGACGTGGCCGACTTCGGTGGACCCGGGTTCTGAGTTACGGGTCGCCTTGGAGCGGTGAGCGTGCTGTGCCGGTTCGTCGAAGGTCCCGCTAGCCTCGTCGGGTCGTCCGCGACGGGTTCACCGCCTTCGGCCGATGGACCGCAGTCGGGCGCACCGGCCCCGACATCCGACGCCTCCGAGGAACTGACGATGGCTGTCCCCAAGAAGAAGACCTCTAAGGCCAAGGGCCGGAGCCGCAAGGCGGCCGCCTGGACTCTGGATCGTGCATCCCGTAGCGCCTGTCCGCGCTGCAGTGCCACCAAGCGTCCTCACCGCGTCTGTGGGAACTGTGGTTGGTACGCAGGCCGTCAGGCCATAGGCGTCGACTGACTGGCGTTCCGGCGACTGATGCCGGCCAGCCCGCCTCGTCGCCACCACTGACCATGCTCCCCATTGCCGTTGACGCCATGGGAGGCGATAACGCTCCCTCTGACATCGTCGCTGGAGCGCGCACGGCCGCTGACGACGGTATCCCCGTCGTATTGGTGGGCTGCCGGGACAAACTGGGCGATATCGGTGACCTTGAGGTGATCGAGGCCTCTGAGGTCATCGCCATGGATGCCGAACCCGGCTCCAGCGTCCGCCGGATGAAGGATTCGTCGTTGGTACGGGCCGCCGAAGCAGTGCGTGACGGACGGGCCGCGGCCATGGTCAGCGCCGGCAACACGGGCGCCACCATGGCCAGTGCTCTGCTTCGGATGGGTCGAATCTCCGGTGTCGCCCGTCCCGCCATCGCGACGTTGATCCCTACCCCAGGTTCCACACCCACCGTGTTGCTCGACTCGGGGGCCAACGCCGAGTGTCAGCCCGAGTGGCTGGTCCAGTTCGCCCAGATGGGTGCGGTGTTCGCCCACCATCGGCTGGGTATTGACGGTCCTCGTGTGGCTCTCCTCTCGATCGGTGAGGAGCCCGGTAAAGGCAGCCCGTTCGTCAAGGAGGCCCATGGCATTCTCGAGGCGGCCACCATCGGTGGTGCCGAGTTCATCGGCAATGTCGAGGGCCGGGATCTCATGACCGATGGGGTTGACGTCATCGTGACTGACGGGTTCACCGGCAACGTGGTGCTCAAAACCGCCGAAGGTGCGTTCAAGGCACTCTTGACAGCCCTACTCACGGCCATGACCGGACGCCCGGAGGCCCTCGATGCTGCTGAGGTGTTGACCCCTGAGCTGGACGGGCTGTACCGGGAATTCCACCCTGACACATACGGGGGCGCCATGCTCCTAGGGGTGAAGGGCGTGTGTATCATCAGCCACGGCTCCACCAATGCGAAGGCGATGAGAAACGCCATTGGGGTGGCGTCTGAGATGGTGCGAGCTGACGTGGTCGGGCACCTCACCGCTGCCGTTGCCTCCTGAAGCGTTGAACCTTCGGAGGAGATTTTAAGTAACTTTCAGTCCCCGACAAAGACTCCCGGTCGGTGGATGTGCTCCGGTAGGATGCCCCACCGCCCAGAGCCTGTTCGGCATCTGGGCGACCGGCCCCCGATCCCGGGGTTGGTCAACCCAGAACAGGAGCCGACGTGCCTGCAGAAACCCACGTGGAGGGCGTCCCGATAGGGCGCGACGAGGTTCTTGAACTTGTTCGAGACCGCCTCGCCGACATCCTGGAGATCGAGCCCAGTGAGATCGCTGAGGGCGCATCGTTCGCCGACGATCTCGACGCCGATTCCCTGGCCCTTATCGAACTGGTAGAGGCCCTTGAAGAGGAGCTCAGCGAGCGGTCTGCCGGCTTCCGGATTGAGGACGACGACCTTGAGGACCTTCGAACGGTCCGCGACGCCGTCGACTATGTCGTTTCCCGCCTCGGCTGAAGCCTCCCCGGTTCCACCGCACCCCGTTTCGGCTGCCCTCGTGGCGGCCCTTGATCACGAGTTCGCTGACCCCGCGTTGCTGGTCGACGCGCTGACCCATCGGTCGTGGTGTGCGGAGAATGAGGGCGTATCTAACGAGCGGCTGGAGTTTTTAGGCGATGCGGTGCTCGGCCTGGTGATTGCCGAACGGACCTACTGTGACCGACCCGATCTACCCGAGGGTCAGTTGGCCAAGATCAGGGCATCGGTGGTGAGCGCCCCCGCACTGGCTGCCACGGCCCGCGGCATCGGCCTCGGCGACGCGCTCCGCCTAGGGCGCGGCGAACTGTTTGGCGGTGGGACGGACAAGGAGTCCATCCTCGCCGATGCTCTCGAGGCGGTCATCGGTGCTGTCCACCTCGACGCCGGGTTGGATGCCGCCCGGGCACTCATCGGTCGCTTGTTCGGGGACCTTGTAGACCGTTCGACCATTTTGCCTGGCGGCCATGACTACAAGACCCGTCTGCAGGAACTGGTGGCTCGTCGTGGTGAACCTGCACCGCGTTACGAGGTGACCGATGATGGTCCGGACCACGACAAGCGATTCCACGCCGTGGTTGTGGTGGTCGGCCGCCGCCACGGTCCCGCTACCGGCACCTCCAAGAAGCGTGCCGAGCAGGCTGCAGCATTGCTGGCCTGCACATTCCTTGAGAACGCCGGTGTGGAGGACTCCGAGGCCGTGGCTTCCCGACCATCGTCCGGTTTCGTCCCCGTGAGCGCATCTCTGACGCACCCATCCAGTCCCGCCATTTCCTAAGTCATCCCAGGAGTCCCCGTGACCATCCAGACAGAATTGCCCGAGGTCGAGACGATCCGCTACGCCCTTGATCGAGAGGTGGCGGGGCGCAAGGTCAAGACCGTGGAGGCTGCCTCGATGGCCGTCCTCGGCCGTTATCGCAACCGCAGGCAGTTCACCAGCCGTCTAGAGGGGCGCAAGTTAGGTCCGGTCCGTCGCATGGGTCTCCTGCTTGTCTCTGAACTCAACGATGACCAACTGCTGGTCTTCAAGCTCGGTCCCGGGGCGCAGATGCGACGCAACTCGGCCCGTGATGCCGTGGAACCGGGTACTGAGATCACCATCGCCTTCACCGTCGGTGGGCATCTCCGCCTAATCGATCCCGACGGTGGGTCCCAGGTATGCGTTATTGGTGGCGAAGACCTCGTGGCCGAGTTCCCCGAGGTGGCGGCTGTGGGCATGGACCCGGCAGGAGAGATGATCCCTTGGACTTTGTTCGGTGGCCAGATGCTTGCGCGCAGCATGCCGCTCAAGGATTTGCTGTGCGATTCCTCGATCGTGGTCGGAGTAGGTGACGTCTATTCCGATGAGATCTTGTTTCACGCCGGGCTTCGGCATGACAGGTTGTCTGACAGCCTCTCCCACCAGGAGGTACGCCGACTCCACGGTGCGCTCATACAGGTAGTGAACGACGCCATCAAGTACCGCGGGTGCGACATCGACGAGCGTCCGTTCCGGGACCTTTACGGCGAGCCGGGGGTATACGGCGACCACCTAGCGGTGTATGGCCGGGCTGGAGCACTTAGTGAACGGAATAGGACCCAGATCCAGCGGATCAAGTACAAGGGATCCTGGACCTACTTCTGCGAGACACAAGTTTGACCCGATAGGGGAGAGCGCGCGATCGGCGGCCTAACGCGCGCCTAGGGTGGCGCAATGCCGAATGACATGGGTGTGATTCCCAGCGGACCGGGGCGTGCGTGGTCAGATTGGATAGCCCAGGGGAATAGGGAAGCGGGTGGCCCGTGTTCCTGAAGCGCCTGACCATTAAGGGGTTCAAGTCGTTCGCCGACTCGGCCATTCTCGAAATGGAACCCGGGGTGACCGTGGTGGTCGGCCCCAACGGCAGCGGCAAGTCCAACGTTGTGGACGCCATCGCGTGGGTGCTGGGTGCGCAGGCACCGAGCGCCGTTCGCTCCCAGAAGATGGACGACGTCATCTTCGCAGGCACCTCGACCAGGGCGGCCCTCGGGAGAGCGGAGGTCTCCCTCACCATCGATAACTCGTCGCGCCATCTTCCGGTGGAGTTCAACGAGGTCACTATCACTCGCACGCTGTTTCGCAGTGGGGACAGCGAGTACTCGATGAACGGGGCGTCGTGTCGGCTTCTCGACATCCAGGAACTGCTCTCCGACGTCGGCGTGGGGCGACAGCAGCACGTCATCATCTCCCAGGGTCAGATCGATGCTGTGCTTAACGCCCGCCCGGAAGATCGGCGCAGCATCATCGAGGATGCTGCCGGAATCCTGAAGTATCGGCGCCGCAAGGAGAAGGCTCAGCGTCGGCTGCGTTCCACGGAGGCCAACCTTGATCGCCTGTCGGACCTAGTGCGCGAGGTGCGCCGACAGCTGCGTCCACTTGAGCGCCAGGCCGATGCTGCCCGCCGTCACGGTGACTTGCTGGACGAGCTCACGGCCTTACGGCTCCATCGGGCCGGCCGCGAGCTGACCGAGTTGCGAACCCGGGCCCGTGACGAGGCTGAGAACCGGTCGATGCTGGCTGCCGCCGAGTCCACGCACACGGCGGCGCTGACCCGCTTTGACGCCGAGGTGGTTGCCGCCGAACACGAGTTGGCGGACCGGGGTGGAGACGACCTGGGTGACCGACTAGTCCGTCTGGAGGCACTGCGTGAGCGAGGCCGAGGCATGCGCGCCGTACTGGTAGAGCGGCGCCGGGGTCTGGAGCGGGACCGGTCGACATTGTTTTCTCAACAGGTGGTGGTTGGCCTAGAGGCTGAGTTGGAACGGTCGGAGGCCGAGATGGCCAGACTGAATACCGAGGCTGAGGAGTTGGCCCCAGATGCTGAGCGTCTCGCCTTGGCTGAGACCGAGTTGTCTGCTGACCGTGCGGCCTTCGAGATGGATTGGTCCGAAGGTGTCCCGGCGCTGGGTGGCTATGCCGCCGAGGCTCGGGGCGAGTTGGGAGTTCTGCGGGCCTCGGTAGCCCAGGCGAAGACCGAGAGGGAGCGCCTTGCGGCTCGCTTGGCCGCATTGGACGAAGCATCGGGGGGCCTTGACGCGGATGCCGACCGGCTTCGGGCTGAGTTGTCGGTGGGCGAGACTGCCGAGGAGCCATTGGTTGCTGAGGTGGCGTCCGCTGAGTCCCATGCGCACGAGGCGGCGGTGCGACGTAACGCAGCCTGGGAGCGGGTGGTGGCCGCTGAGGCCGAGGTGCGGACCGCATCGGCCAGTGTGGAAGCGCTTGCCTTGGCCCTCGACGAGGCCCGATCCCGGGCCGGGGCCGAGCACTTGGCAGGGATCAAAGGGGTGCTGGGCACCCTCTTGGACCTAGTCGAGGTGGACGAGGGGTTCGAAGCGGCTTTCGAGGCGGCGGCTGGCTCTGCATTGGATGCCGTGGTTGTCAGCGGGCCGGACTATGCACGCCAGGCACTGTGTGCTCTCGAGGAGGGGCGTCTGTCGGCCGCCGTGCTGGCGTTGGGTGCCGGCACCAGTGACCAGGTCGCTCCACCGGTGGGTGATCCGGTACGCCCCCATGTTCGGGCACGCCTTGACGTCGAGGACGGAGTCGCTGGAGTTGACGGTCTGCTGGATCGGTTGCTGGGCCATGCCGCCTTGGTCGACACCCCATTGACCGAGGTGGTGGATTTGGCGCTACGTCATCCCGAGGCCGTGCTGGTGACCCCGTCGGGTGATCGGTTCGGACCGTCGGGTTGGCGGGTTGGGGGCGACGGTCGGGGGGCCACCGGAGCCGCTCTGGCTGAGGCTGAGGCGCGGCTCGCTACCGCCGGGATCGAGCAGGTTGATGCTGCAGCAGATTTTGATCGCTGTGAACAGGGAACCACGCAGGCCGACGACGAGGTGGCCCGACACAACCGGATGCTAGATGAGCACGATGGTCGGTTCATTGCGGCGACCGAGGCGCTGCAGCGGCTCCAAGTCGAACGACGGGATCTGGCCACCGAGTCCGAGGGGCTCCGGACCCGTGTAGGTGAGCTGGATCAGCGACTGGCTGATGACGGCCGGCGGGTCACAGAACTGGATGAACGACTACCTGCCTTGGAAGCCGACGAGGAGGCCTCCTTGGAGGCCGGCCGCCGAATGAACGCCGCCCGGGCGTCGCTGGAGGAGCGGTCGGCCACCATTGGAGCGTCGAGGACCGGACACGACGTTCGGGTCGCCGAGGTCATGGGTCGACGTGACGTGGTTGGTGCCCGGGTCGGTGACCTCCAGGCTCGACTCGGACAACTGACCGACGAGCGGGTCGCTGCTGCGGCCCAGCGTGATGACCTCGAGGGGCGGGAGGTCATCACCCGCCAGCTCGTTGATTCTGTCGATGTCCGCATGTCGGTGCTCGACGCCCAGCTCGAGACCTTGCGGGAGCGCCGTCGCCAGCAGTCGGAGCGGGTGCGGGCTGTAGCTGCTCGCCTTGACGATTTGCGCCGCCAGCGCACAGAGGCGGAGACCTCGCTACGCGAGACCCGGGAACAGCAGTCCAGGCTTGAGATCGAGCGGGCTGAGACTCGGATGCGGATCGAGAACGTGACGGCCACTATTCGGTCCGAGTTCGACCGGGAGCCGGAGGTGGCTATGGAGGCTCCCTGTCCGGTGCTGCCCGACGGGATTGTTGCCGCGGCTCGGATTGCCGAACTGGAACGGGAACTCAAGTTGATGGGCCCAATCAACCCGTTGGCTCTCGCTGAGTTCGACCTGTTGAAGGAACGCCACGAGTTCCTCCAGGAGCAGTTGGACGACATCCGGTCCACGCGCAAGGAACTTCGTAGGGTGATCCGTTCGGTCGACGAGGAGATCGTGTCGGTGTTCGCCGCAGCTTTCGCCGAGGTCTCCAGTCACTTCACCGACCTCTTCGAGTCGCTATTCCCAGGTGGTCAGGGACGCCTGCGTTTGACCAATCCCGACGACCTGCTGGAGACCGGTATCGAAGTCGAGGCTCGACCATCGGGCAAGAACGTGAAAAAGCTCTCACTGCTGTCTGGCGGTGAGCGGTCATTGACCGCGTTGGCCTTCCTGTTCGCTGTGTTCCGGAGCCGCCCGTCGCCCTTCTACGTGATGGATGAGGTGGAGGCGGCCCTGGATGACGTCAATCTCCATCGCTTCCTCGGCCTCGTCGACCAGTTCCGAGACGATGCCCAGCTGGTGATTGTGAGCCACCAAAAGCGCACGATGGAGGCCGCCGACTGCCTTTACGGGGTCTCTATGGCGCCCGGTGGGTCTTCCAAGGTAGTCAGTGAGCGGGTCGGAGCGGCCCGGGTCGCCGAGCGCCTCGGCGTCCTCGCCAACGACTGATCAGGCCCTAAACCGGGTCACCCGCGCTCCGATACCGGCGAGTGTCGGAGTACCGTCGTCGCCGTGCGCATCCTCGTGGTCGATGACGAGGCCGACCTGCTCGACGCCCTTTCCCGCGGTCTCCGCCGTGAGGGCTACGCGGTGGACACGGCCGATGACGGTGAGGAGGCCCTAGCCAAGGCTTCCTGGACGCCGTACGACCTGATCTGCCTCGACTTGACCATGCAGGGGATCGATGGCCTCGAGGTCTGTGCGCGCCTCCGGACCGAACCTCCCGGCGGGGTGCCGCCCCGGATCCTGATGCTGACGGCTCGCGACACTCTTGAGGACCGGATTCGTGGCCTGGATGTCGGCGCCGACGACTACCTGGTCAAGCCGTTCGCCTTCGATGAACTGACCGCGCGAATTCGAACGCTGCTGCGTCGTGATCCTGGCCGATCGGGGGCGGTGCTGGAAGTGGGTGACGTGGTGGTCGACACGGCCCGGCACCATGCCAGCCGCGCTGGCCGGGACCTCGGGCTCACCGCCAAGGAGTTCGCGGTCCTGCGGTATTTCATGAGTCGGCCCGGTGAGGTCATCTCCCAGGAGCAACTACTCGACCACGTATGGGACGAGCACGCCGATCCGTTCACCAACACGGTAAGGGTCACGGTGGGCACGTTGCGTCGCAAGCTGACCGTGGGCGACGAGGAGCCCGCACTCGAGACGGTGGTGGGCTCCGGCTACCGGTTGTTCGATCCCGATACTGCCGGTGACCTCGATGGCGGGGCCGAACGGTGAAACGCTCGGGCGTGGGCCTTGCCGACCGGATGCCCGACCGTTTCGGAAGTGTGCGAACGCGTCTAGCCCTGCTTTATTCGATCGTCCTGTTTGTTCTGGCGGCCGTCATGGTCGGAGCCATCTACCTAGGCTTGTCCCGGGCACTTTCCGATGAGCCCATGTCTCGCCTGGCTCGCTTTGAGCAACTGGCTACCGACGCCGCCCAGACACCTGAGGCGGAGTCGGCTTCACTAGTTCCCGACGAACGGCCGTCCCGGCCGTGGCTGGTGATCTTTGAGGAGGAGGTCAACCGTCGAGCTCTCGAGCGTTTGCGGGCTTACTCCTTCACGGCGCTGGCCGGGCTGTTTATGGGGAGTCTGCTGGTGGGCTGGTACGTGGCCGGTCTGGTGCTGCGCCCCATTGGTCGGATCTCGGCTGTAGCGCGGGAGATTACCGCCACCGACCTCTCCCGGCGCATTGACCTGGGGGGGCCGTCTGACGAACTCCGGGATCTGGCTGACACATTCGACGAGATGCTGGGCCGCCTCGACGAGTCTTTCGAGGGGCAACGCCGATTCGTCGCTGAAGCTTCTCACGAGCTCCGGAATCCGTTGGCTGTACTGCGGACCAATCTAGACGTTGTGATGGCCGACCCGGAGGCCGGTCCTGAGGACTTTCGGGCGGCTGGCGTGGTCGCCCTTCGGGCCGCCGAGCGGATGTCAGTCCTAGTCGATGACCTGCTGCTTTATGCCCACCATGAACGACCGGATTCTGCCCGTGAGCCGTTGGACCTAGCCACGGTGGTGGCCGAGACGGTGGAAGATTTTGGGGCGGCTGCTGGCCGCGCTGGCGTGTGCCTGGAGTTGGATGAGCGGACCGGCCTGGACGTGCTGGCCGACGCGGCAGCTGTGCGGCGGGCGGTAGCCAACCTATTGAGCAACGCCATCAGGGTGTCCGATGATGGTGGGTCCATCCGGGTCTCCACTGGCGGGGACGACGATCTGGTGTGGGTCTCAGTGGTGGACGACGGCCCCGGTATAGCGGCCGAACACCTTGAGCACGTGTTTCAGCGGTTCTGGCGGGGTGACCGTTCCTCGACGCGGGAAGCTGGTCGTTCGGGTCTTGGCCTAGCCATCGTCCGTCAGATCGCCGAGGGGCACGGGGGTCGAGCCACTGTCCGATCGACCCCGGGGGAGGGGGCGACCTTCACTGTGTGGCTGCCCCGGTACGTGGACCGCGTAGTGGCCCGCCGCGAGAGGGCCTGATCGGTGCCGCTGACTGTCCGGTTCGAGAATGGGGGCTGCTCCGTCTACCGTCTTTGTCATGTCTGAAGAGCACGTTCCACCGGGACCGTCGGGGCCCCGGTCGGTTGATCGTCGGAGCATCGAGGTCGGGAGCCGGGCCGGTGCTCTTCCGTCGCATCGGGTCGACGAGCCGTCCTTTCCGGGACTCCTTCCAGCCCCCGTGCCGCCCATCGAGACACCTGTGCGTCTCACCGGCCGGGTGTTGGCTGGCGTATTCGCCATCGCTGTGCTGGCGGCGGCCCTGGTAGCGGGTGCGGTTGCCGGGTGGATGCTCCGGGGCGAAGACGGGGGCAATGCGGCGCTGTCGGCTGATATGCAGGCCGATCTAGTTGAGCAGGTGCTGGCCGGTGAGTTCGCTGGCCTGACGGCTGACGAGGTCCGAGATCTGCTGGCCAGCGAGATTGACGCACAGGATGTTCG
Source organism: Acidimicrobiales bacterium (assembly GCA_030747775.1). Classification (GTDB taxonomy): domain Bacteria; phylum Actinomycetota; class Acidimicrobiia; order Acidimicrobiales; family MedAcidi-G1; genus UBA9410. The sequence goes on from JASLKB010000054.1 coordinate 11,505, forward strand.
GGCAGGCCTCTCTCGCAGTGAGGTGGAGGCAATCGTTGCCGAACGTGTCGCGGGCGCTGAGGGGCTTGGTTCCGACGAGGTGGCGTCCATCGTGTCCACGGTGGTTGAGGAGATGGCAGGACTGGACCAGGTCGAGGTGGAGGCCGTGGTTGGGCGTCTGGTCGAGGAGTCCTCCGGCCTGTCCGCGAGCGAGGTGGAGGCATTGGTGGCCCGGTTGTTTGCTGAGGCCCCAGTCAACGACTCGGGTGACGAGCCAGTGGTGGCGGTGTCGGACGCTCTGCGGGACACGGTGGTCTTGGTCACGGCGGTAGATAAGGGCCACGGTTCGGGCATCGTGTTTGACGAGACGCGGATCGTCACCAATGCCCATGTGGTGGACGGTGCAGACGAACTCCTGGTGACTCTCCCCAACGGTCGAGAGATCGCTGCCACGGTGGTCGGCGCCGACGTCCGACGGGATGTCGCCGTGCTGGAACTGGCCGAGCCGGCTGAGGGTTTGGTGCCAGCCGTGTTCGCATTCAGCCAAGACCTCCGAGTGGGGCAGTTGGCCGTCGCAGTGGGTAGTCCGTTCGACCTCGACCGGACGGTCACCTCGGGCATCGTGAGCGCTCTTGGGCGGGTCATCGACTCCTACGGGTGTGAGTCTGGGGTGGGTGCCGACTGCGCCGGTGTGGCCATGATCCAGACCGATGCCCCAATCAATCCGGGCAACTCGGGTGGTCCGCTGGCTGACCGCCAAGGTCGGGTCATCGGCATGAACACCTCGATCCGCAGCGGCGGAGTCTTCGCGGGCGGGAACATAGGCCTGGGCTTCGCCATTCCGAGCGACACCGTGGTGTTGGTCGCCCAGCGCCTCATCGAAGGGGAGCCGGTGGGGACCGCCTGGCTGGGGATCCGCGGCCAGTCGCCGACCGACGGAAGTCTGGGTGCGCTCGTCGTCGAGGTAGTTGAGGGTTCACCTGCCGACGCGGCCGGACTCCAGTTGGACGACCGGATCTTCCGTTCCGATGGACGTCCGATCCGCGACATGCCGGCTCTGCGGGCTGATATCCAGATCCGCCTGCCCGGCTCCTCGGTGACCCTAGAGGTGGATCGTGGTGGCGAGATCCTCCGCCTCGAGGTCAACCTCGGCGCTTTCGATGACCAGTTCGTCGAACCACCCAGCGCGGACGATGAGGACTCCGACGACCCACTGGACGACGATACCGGCGACGGGGAGTGACCCTCGGCGCTCGATCGGCGTCAAGACCCCACCGGTAGGCTGCCGGCGCCATGGGACTCCGTTCACGACTCGGTCGCGCCCGCGACGCTTGGACGGACCGAATGGCCGTCGTCCGGGCCGCCGAGGTGATTGACGACGCCGCATGGGAGGACCTGTCGGATGCCCTCCTGTTGGCTGACGTGGGGGTGGCCACCACCGACGAGTTGGTGGCTGAGGTGCGTCGCCGAGTGGGTCGCGACGGTCTCCCCACCGGGGGGACAGCCGGAGACGGGGTCCTTGAGTTGCTCAAGCGGGTGCTGGTTGATCGACTCGGCGGTGTCGACCGCTCCCTGGCCCTAGGTGGTTCGCCATCGGTCTGGATATTCGTGGGCGTGAACGGGGTCGGCAAGACAACCACAATCGGCAAGTTGGCGCACCGAGAAACCGAAGCCGGCCGGAGCCTTGTACTGGGGGCCGGAGACACCTTTCGCGCAGCAGCCGCCGACCAGTTGGTGATGTGGGCCGACCGGTCTGCCGTGCCGGTCGTGCGGGGCGCCGAGGGGGCCGACCCCAGTTCGGTGGTCTTCGACGCGGTCGAGCACGCTGCGGCACGCGGCGCTGACCTGGTGTTGGCCGACACCGCCGGCCGGGTTCATACCCGGAGCAACCTGATGGACGAGTTGGCCAAGGTTCGCCGGGTAGCCGAGAAGGGCGCCGGGACGGTCACCGAGACCCTGTTGGTTGTCGACGCCA
>JASLKB010000055.1 GCA_030747775.1 Acidimicrobiales bacterium
AGGCCCGATTGCCGGCCCATCCGGTCTAGATTGTGGACAGGCGTTCCCGACGGGAACCGACCAGCCCAGCAACCTAGAGAATCAGGAGTCCCATCGTGAGCCTCGACGGCAGCCAGACGCTCGAGAACCTAAAGGCCGCCTTCGCCGGCGAGTCCCAGGCCAACCGCCGCTACCTCTACTTCGCCAAGGTGGCCGACGTCGAGGGCTACCCCGACATAGCCGGCAACTTCCGCGATACCGCGGAGGGTGAGACAGGACACGCCCACGGTCACCTCGACTACATCAAGACCGTTGGAGATCCAGCCACCGGGCTGCCCATCGGCGACACGTTGGAGAACCTGGCTGCCGCGGTGGCCGGTGAGACCCACGAGTACACCGAGATGTACCCCGGCATGGCCAAGACCGCCCGCGAGGAGGGCCACGATGACATCGCCGACTGGTTCGAGACCCTCGCCAAGGCCGAGAAGGCCCATGCCGGTCGCTTCCAGTCGTTGCTCGACGGGGTCAGCTGAGCCGGCTCTTCCCCTAGGAGCACCTGTCCTCCCACGAGAACTAGGCGTGGGCCGCACCGGCCGTTCCCCCTGGGGGCGGCCGGTGCGGCGCGTCTGAGTCACCCTCCTCCCCTCCTAGGAACAAGTACTCCATGGCCGACCACATCCCCTACTCCCCCACCCCGGGGCTGACCTACGACCCGTCTGATACCACGTACTGGGACGCGAATGCGCTCCAGGGCGAGATTGATCGGACGTTTGAGATCTGCCATGGCTGCCGGATGTGCTTCAAGTACTGCGATTCCTTCCCGTCGCTATTTTCGTTCCTGGACGACCGACACGACGGCGACGTCCGCTCCATCACCGAGGTTGAGACGGCCCGGATCATGGATGAGTGCTTCCAGTGCAAGCTCTGCGAGGTGCAGTGCCCGTACACGGTGCGCGACGGGCACGAGTTCCAGTTGGACTTCCCGAAGCTCGTCCATCGCTACAAGGCCCAGCGGGTCCGAGCCGACGGCCTCGGTCGAAGGGAGCGAATCCTCGGCGACCCCGACCGCACGGCAGCTCTCGCCCGAGCATCAGGTGGCCTCGTCAATCTCGCTAACTCCCGTAGCCGCATCCACCGGATCTTCCTGGAAAAGGCACTCGGCGTGCACCGTGACAAGGACCTGCCCAAGTTCTCCCGCGCCACGTTCACCTCATGGGCTCGCCGCCGCGGGCTGGTCCCCGACGACCCCGCGACCGGCGAGGCGGTGCTTTTCCCCACCTGCTACGTGGAGCACAACGAACCGGAGGTGGGCCACGACACGGTGGCCGTCCTGGAACGCAATGGCGTGGATGTCACCTGCGAGTCGGACCTGGCCTGCTGTGGAATGCCAGCTTGGGAGTCAGGCGACTTGGACGCCCTACGGGAGCGGGCCACCACGAACCTTGACCGACTGGAACCCCACGTGGCCGCCGGCAAGATGGTTCTGGCCATCAACCCGACCTGCTCGATGATGCTTCGTCGCGAGTACCCCGAACTGGTAGCGCCCGAGGACCGTGAGCGGGCTCGACGACTAGCCGAGGCAGTCTGCGACCCTTCTGAGTACCTGTGGTCGATCCGCAACGAGGAACGATTCGACGACGGCTTCGCCTCCACGCCCGGGACCGTCGCCTACCACGCCCCTTGCCACCTCAGGACCCAGGCGGTGGGCTTCAAGGGCCGGGACCTGTTGCGAAAGATCCCCGGGGTGAGGCCCACGACGACCATGGAGTGCTGCGGGCACGACGGCACGCATGCCATGAAGGTGGAGGGGTTCGAGGCTTCGGTGCGGATCGGCCGCAAGGCATTCGTCGAGATGGCGTCACCTATCGCCGAAGGCGATCCCGCCGAAGTGTGGGCCACGGACTGTCCGCTAGCCGCCCTGCAGTTCGGTCAGCACACCGAACGCCGGCCCATGCATCCGATGACGATCCTGGCCCGAGCCTACGAGCCCGACGGTTTCCCCACCCCCGTGGCCCCGCCCGAGGCCACGCAGGGACACGGGGGATCGGAGTCTCCTAGATGACTGAACCGGCCGCACCGGCGCCCCACCATGTCCACCGTGACGAGATCGTCGACTGGCAGACCTACGCCGACGGACGGGAGGTCATGCGGTCCAAGGTCATGGCCGTCAAGGCGCCCCGGCGGATCCACGTAGGCGAGCACCTGACGTTCCTGTTCGAGAACCATGACACGATGCACTATCAGGTCCAAGAAATCATGCGGGCCGAGCGGATCGTGCGGGAATCCAGTATTCGTGAGGAGTTGAACACCTACAACGCCATGCTCGGTGGTCCCGGCCAGTTGGGTTGCGCCCTGTTAATCGAGATCGAGGACGAGGCCCGGCGCAGGCCCCTCTTGGAGGCCTGGGTGGGCCTCCAAGAGTGCCTGTACGTCGAGACTGCTGACGGCACCCGTATCTACGCCGAGTTCGATTCCACGCAGGTGGGCCGGGGGCGCCTGTCCGCTGTGCAATATCTGGTGTTCACACTGGGTGTGGGTTCCCTGGACGACGGCCCGGTCCGTCTGGGCAGCGACTTCCCGGCTCTCCGCCTCAGCGTGGACCTGACCGATGAGCAGCAAACGGCACTGTCCGCCGACCTGGCCGCCACCCTCCCGGGCTCCTGACTGCGGACCTGTCAAGAGCGAGCGCGAGGGGCTACAGCCCTGCCATCACCGTTGCGTAGCTGTCCAATAGCGGTAACACCTCGTCACGTGGCGCCGACGGCAGGTTGAAGACTGCCCGCTCGATGCCGTGTTCCGCAAGGTCGCTCAACACTCCGGCGTCGGCAGGTGCGTAGTAGATGGAGATCTCTACTTCGCCTGGGTCACGCCCCGCCTCGGCGCACGCCTCGGCTCTTAGCGTCGAGAGATGCGCGCCTTCGACCGGGGTCCGACCTCCGATGGGGATCCAACCATTGCCGTAGGCAACGGCCCGACGTAGCCCGCCGGGCGCTACCCCGCCAACGTGGATCGGGGGATGGGGCCGCTGAATCGGCTTGGGGTTCTGATAGGTGGCAGCGAAGTCGACCTGGTTGCCGTGGTACTCGGCGATGTCGTCGATCCACAGAGACTTCATGGCCTCCACGCGCTCGCGCATCAGCCCGAACCGACGCTCGGGGTCGGTGCCGTGGTCGGCCATCTCCTCGAGGTTCCATCCGGCTCCCACTCCGAACAGCACGCGACCTCCAGACAGCACATCCAGACTGGCCACCTCTTTGGCAGTGTGTATCGGATCACGCTGGACGACTAGGGCGATGCCGGTCCCCAGTTTCAGGGTGCTGGTAACTGAAGCCATCGCCCCGAGGGTCACGAACGGGTCAAGGGTGTCGTAGTACATCTGTGGGAGGTCGACGCCACCGGGCCATGGCGACTTCCGGGAGGCTGGGATGTGACTGTGTTCGGCCATCCAAACCGATTCGAAGCCTCGTTCCTCGAGGGCCGTGCCCAGTTCGATAGGACTGATGGCGTAGGTGGTTGGAAAGAAGCAGGCTCCGTAGTGCATGTTGCCGGAACCTAGTTCCCGGCTCGGGCTAGTTCCGGGGTCCGCTACCGCCGGGATCGAACGGTCCACGGCCCATCTGCTCGCGGACCGGTATGACTGGTGGGCTGGTCAGGGTGCGGCGCTGCCAGTTGGCGCCGTCGACGACCATCGTGTGGCCAGACACGAACCGGGCATACGGCGAGGCCAGGAAGGTGGCCGCCCAGCCCAGTTCATGCGGCTCCCCCACCCGGAGGGCCGGTTGGCGGGAGCCGAGGTCGGGCGTCCGATCCAAGCTCTCCCGGATGTCGGTGGTCATATCCCCATGGGGCATGAGGCCGGGGACCAGACCGTTGACCCGGATGCCCGCAGGCCCCCACTCGACGGCCAGGGTCTCGACCAGGTTGACCACTCCCGCCTTGGCGGCAGCCGAGTGGGCAAAGCCTGGGCCGCCGGTCCACGCGTAGGACGCGGCGACATTCAGGATTGAGGCGGGCGTGCCAGCCGAAAGGTGGCGCCGGGCGAACTCCCGGCTGCAGAGGAAGGTGCCATTGAGCGTTATGTCGACCACAGTCCGCCAGGCATTGGGAGAGAGGTCTTCGGCCGGTGACGGGAAGTTGGCCGCCGCGTTGTTGATTAGCACGGAGGGCATGCCAAAGGCCTCGGTGGCGGCATCGAACGCCGTGGCGATGGCCTCCGGGTTCCGGATGTCACATCCGACAGTGGCCACCTGAGCGCCCGCCGCCTGCACTGCTTCGGCGCCGGCAGCCAAGTGCTCAGGGCTCCGGCTGGCGAGCACCAGCGACGCCCCTAGTCGGGCGAACTCGACCGCTATGGCTAGACCCAGACCAGTGCCACCACCGGTCACCAACACTGACTGCCCATCGAAGGTGCCCGTTGGGAGAGCGGAGGCTCCGAGCGGTGGTGGGGTGGGAAGGCCCATCGGCCCCGGAGGTCCCATCCTCAACTCCCTCGGTACCGGGGCTCGCGGTCCTCGGCTCGGGCTGCACGGAACTCAGCAAAGTCGTCGCTGCGGTTCAGGAACGTCTGGTAGATCAGTTCGTCCTCCATGGAGGCCCGCTGAGCCGGTCGAGCCAGGTGGCCCATGACCCGACGAGCCAGTTTCACCGCCGTAGCGGGTGCGTCGACAATCCGCTGGGCCATCTCGTAGGCGGTGGCGTCGAGAGCATCAGGGTCGACCACGCGAGAGACGATCCCGTGCTGCAGGGCCTCCTCGGCTGTCAGACTGCGCCCGGTGAGGACCATGTCCGACACCAGGCCGTGGCCACACATCTCGTACAGCACGCCCATGCCTCCAGTGTCCGGGATTACGCCATGGGCGAGTTCGGGGAGCATAAACCGGGCGTCGGAGGCTGCGATCCGAATATCGCAGAGCAGCGCGCGTTGGAACGATCCCCCGATGGCCCACCCCTGGATCGCCACGATCACCGGAGCGTCGATCTCCCAGAGTTGCTGAATGCCACGGTGACCCCGAACCATGAGTTCGTGATGGGTGAGCTCGGTGCGGTTGAAACCAATGGCGGAGATATCGCGACCCGAAGACCACGAAGGGCCCTCGCCACGCCATACCACAGCCCGCACGTCGGGGCGATTACGAAGTTCGTCCAGAATCTCGAACAGGCGGACGTCCATCTCATCATCGAAGGCATTGTGCTTGTCGATGTTGTCGTTGGTGATGGTGGCGATCGCCCCGTCGAACTCCAGCCGGACCCGGTCGGTCACCCCAAATCCTCCTGATTCCAGTGTGGCTCCCTACGAAGCCATCGACGTGACCCTAGGTGGCACTTGATTCTGAGGTCTCCTTGACCACCCGAGAATAACCGTTATTATCAGGCGCGTGTCTGAAGCGCACCAAACGAACGAACTGACTGACCGTCTCCTACACGCAGCGGCTGAGGTGTTCGCCGAAAAGGGCTACGAAAAGGCCGGTGTAGCTGAGATTGCCCACCGTGCAGGCGTCACCACAGGTGCTATCTACAACCGGTTCGGCGGCAAGGCTGAACTCCTGCTGGAAGCCGTCGACCACCACGTCCCTAGATCGTTGGACAACGTCCTGAACGGTGCTGGTGAATCAGCCGGGCGCCTCCCGGCCACCAAGGTGCTGTCCACGCTGGGTGACCACCTGCTGGACGACCTAGACGGAAGACACGGACTGTTTCTGGAGGCCGTGGTGGCCGCCCGCCGCGACCCTGAACTAGCAGCCCGCCTCCGAGAGCGAGTGGACGACGAGGGTAGAAGGCTAGGAAAGCTCGTCGACGAGGGCACCAGCGACGGCCTGCTGGATCCCGACCTCGACCAGCAGGCGGTGGTCCGCCTTGCCCACGCCATCGGCTTCGGCATGCTGCTGACCCGCTCCATGGGCCTTGACCTGCCAGACCCCGACCATTGGCACGCAGTCATCGGTCGCGTGCTGGATGGCCTGGCCCTCCCACCAGCCGCAACCCCCGACACCACCCCTTCTGGAGAGCAGCGATGACCATCACCGATCCCCCAGTCACAGATTCGCTGGCCGAGGACGGCGCAACCGCCTTCGACCAGCTCATAGACCGCGTCCGGGCCGAGTTCGACACCCAGTTCACCTGGGACTACGGACGCGGCCGCGATGGCCTGAACCGCCTCTACGAGAAGGCCAAGCGATCCCAGTGGAACGTCAGCGACGACCTGGACTGGTCGACCGACGTCGACCCGGAACGCATGATCCGACTCCAAGCCGAGGCCACCGGTGTACCGGCTGGCTTTCCGGCCCGCAGCCTGCTGGACGTGAAGGGTTCGCCCGTGGCCTCCTGGGACGACGACCAGTGGGTGGATTTCGCGGTCCACTCACAATGCGCCTCACTCAGCCAGTTCCTGCACGGAGAGCAGGGTGCACTGCTGTGCACTGCCCGTCTGGTCGAGGCCGTGCCGTGGATCGAAGCCAAGTACTACGGCTCCACACAGGTGGTCGACGAAGCCCGGCACGTCGAGGCATTCGCCCGGTACCTCGACGAGAAGATGCCGACCACCTACCCCATCAACGAGAACCTCAAGTCGCTGCTCGACACGGTTCTCACCGACGAACGGTGGGATCTCGTCTACCTGGGGATGCAAGTAGTCATCGAGGGGCTGGCGCTGGCCGCCTTCGGGATGATGCTCGGGACCACTCAGGAGCCTCTGCTCAAGCAGATGCTCCGCTACGTGATGGCCGACGAGGCACGGCACGTGGCCTTCGGGATCTTGTCGCTTCGAGAGATCTACGACGACCTACCGGCCGACGAGTTCCGTCTTCGCCAGGAGTTCGCCTATGAGGCGTGTGATCGGATGCGGCGGCGAACCCTCAATGCCGAGTTGTGGCCCCACTTCGGAATCGACAACGCGGACATCGAGGCGGCGCTGCCCGGCAGGGAGGCCCAGCAACGTTTCCAGCACATCCTGTTCTCCAAGATCGTCCCCAACTGCAAGAAGTTGGGGCTACTGGACCACCGAGACGGCTGGCTCCGAGAACGATTCCAGGAGATGAACATCATCCAGTTCGAGGACTGGGAGAACACCGCCGAAGCCCTCAACCTCGAGGGCCGGGTAGAGGACTCCGAAGCCCCGACCTCCTTCGACCCAGATGCCCTGGAGGGTGTCGAGGTCATCGACGACCCCATCCATGCCAGCCGAACCGATTAGGAGCACCAGATCCATGACGACCACCGAGCCCCTTCCCGACGAGCACGTCAGAGACGCGGCATTCGACTTCCGGTCCTACGCCAACGACCCGGACCGAATCGCCGACTTCTCCCGCAGTAACGACGACGTCAACTCGCTGATCAGCGTGGTCGAAGACAACGCGGACGCCATCTTCACCTGGCGCTACGACAAGGGAGAGCGGGCCGCCCTCGACAAGCTCTACGAGAAGGCCAAGACCTCCCAATGGAACGGGCAGACCGATCTCGACTGGTCGATCGACGTGGACCCATACGCCGTACTGGCCCCGGCCGACCCCGCCGAAGTGGCCTACTTCGCCGACAACCCCGACTCGCCGCTCCACAAATTCAACGAGGAAGAATGGCTCGAGGTGGGTGTGGAGTCCATGAACTGGAGCCTCAGCCAGTTCATGCACGGCGAGCAGGGTGCCCTGCTGTGCACGGCCAAGATCGTCGAGACCGTCCCGTGGATCGACGCCAAGTACTACGCGGCCACCCAAGTAGTCGATGAGGCCCGCCACGTCGAGGTGTTCGCCCAGTACCTCGACCAGAAGCTCGGAGGCATCAAGTACCCGGTCAACACCCACCTCGGCGCCCTACTTGACGACATCCTCGAAGACAGCCGCTGGGACATGACTTACCTCGGTATGCAGATCATGGTGGAGGGCCTGGCTCTGGCTGCCTTCGGCTTCATGCACCAGACCACCGAGGAGCCGCTACTCAAGAAACTCCTGCGCTACGTGATGGCCGACGAGGCCCGGCACGTGGCCTTCGGGGTGCTCAGCCTCCAGGAGGTCTACCAGGAGCTCACGGTGGCCGAACTGCGCGAGCGACAGGAGTTCACCTTCGAGGCGGCCCTGCGAATGCGGGACCGGTTCATGCGCCAGGAAGTGTGGGAACGCATGGGCATACCCGTCAAGGACATGGTCAAGTTCAGCCTCGACATGCCCGACGAGTTACGGGTGTTCCAGAAGATGTTGTTCTCCAAGATCGTCCCCAACTGCAAGAAGTTGGGCCTCTTGGACGCCGGTGACGGATGGCTGCGCGAGCGGTTCACCGACATCGGCGTAATCGAGTTCGAGAACTGGGTTGACACCGGTGAGGAATACGCCGATCTCGACGAGGTAGCCAAGGACCGGGAACTCGCCAGGAACTAGCTACCAGCGGTCTCGTGGTGGCGGATCACCTCGTCGATCACGAACCGCAGGAACTTCTCGCTGAACAGCGGATCGAGGCCCGCGTTCTCGGCGAGGTCGCGCAAACGCTGTACCTGGAGAGCCTCCCGCTCAAGATCGGCCGGCGGCATCCCGACAGCCGCCTTGTGCTCGCCCACGCGCCGGGTCACCTTGAAGCGTTCGGCCAGCAAGTAGACGAGCGCCGCATCAATGTTGTCGATGCTGGACCTGTACTCGTCCAACTGGTCGTCCCGCTGATCGTCGGGTTCCACCTGTTCCACCCGTCGAATCGTAGGGCTTCAGACACGGACCGCGCGGACTCGTTTGCCGAGAACAGACATTGAGTCACCCTCGCCTATCCTCTGGCCACCGATGCGGGCCGACGCCCGAAGCGCCGATTCGTCGGAGGAACCACCCATGAAGATCCCGCTGACCATCGCCGACCACCTCCGTCGGGCCGAACTCGTGTATGGCGACCGGATCGCCTTCATCGACGAGCCGGATCAGGTGGCCTCTCCCCTGCCGAACCTCACCTACCGCCGGGTGGGCGAGCTCTCCAGGGCCATGGCCGCCGGTCTGGACCAGATGGGCCTGGATCCCGGAGCCCGGGTAGCCATGGTCAGCCATAACGCGGCCCGGCTGCTGGTGTTTCTGTTCGGTACCAGTGCCTTCGGGCGAGTGGGTGTGCCGATCAACTTCCGGCTAAACGCCGAGGAAGTCCAGTACATCGTCGACCACTCGGGAGCCGAAGTGCTCATCATGGATCCCGAACTGGAGGCCGACCTGGGCGACGTGAACGTGGCCCACCGTTTTCTGGCCGGCGAGGAGTCCGACGCCCTTTTCCTAGCGGGGGTCGAACCCCGACCGTGGACACCCGACGAGGACGCCACGGCCACCATCAACTACACCAGCGGTACTACCGCCCGCCCCAAGGGCGTCGAGATGACCCACCGAAACCTCTGGCTAAACGCCGCTGTTTTCGGCTGGCAGGCCGGTGTGAGCGACCGGGACGTGTACCTGCACACCCTGCCGATGTTTCACTGCAATGGGTGGGGCATGCCATACGCCATGACCGGTATGGGTGGAAAGCACATCGTGCTGCGGAAGGTCGACGGCCCGGAGATCCTGCGTCGTATCCAGGACCACGGCGTGACCCTTCTCTGTGGCGCTCCGGCGGTCATCTCCGCGGTGCTCGACGCGGCCGCCGATTGGGACGGCGAGATCCCCGGGAACGGCACCATGCGCTGCGTGGTGGCCGGCGCCCCGCCGCCAACCCGGACCATCGAACGGGTCGAGACCGAACTGGGCTGGGAATTCATTCAGATCTACGGGCTGACCGAGACCGCCCCGCTCCTAACCATGAACCGCAACCGCTCCGAATGGGACGGAGACACCCCAGCCGAGCGGGCGGCCCGCCTCTCGAGGGCCGGCGCCCCAGCCCTAGGCGTGAGCTTGACCACCTCGCCGGAGGGCGAACTGCTTGCCCGATCCAACCACGTCCTGAAGAGCTACTGGGCCCAGCCGGAAGCCACCGCTGAGGCCCTGGCCCACGACTGGTTCCATACCGGTGATGGGGCAACCATCGACGACGAGAACTTCGCCACCATCACCGACCGCAAAAAGGACGTGATCATCTCGGGCGGTGAGAACGTGTCATCCATTGAAGTCGAGGACACCCTGTTCTCCCACCCCGCGGTAGCCGAGGTGGCGGTAATCGGCGTACCCGACGAAAAGTGGGGCGAGACCATCAAGGCACTGGTGGTCCTGGTGCCCGATGCCGGCGACCAGCAACCAGATGAACGGGCCCTCATTGACCACTGCCGCGAGAAGCTGGCCCACTTCAAGTGCCCCACCTCGGTGGAGTTCCGTGATGAGCTGGCCCGAACAGCCACCGGGAAGCTCCAAAAGTTCAAGCTGCGCGCCCCCTACTGGGAGGGCATGGCCAAGCAGGTCAACTAGTCAACTAGCCGGACAGAATCCGACTCGCCGGTGACGAGTCGGTCGGCCCGGGAGGAGCACGACCCGATAGATGAACGAACGACGCATCATGTGGGGTGTCAAGGGAGCCCTGGCGGCCAGCCTGCTGGCGGGCCTGGTGTTTCCCGACATCCCCGGCGTGGCTGGAAAGGGCTGGCCTGAACGGTGCCTGGGCTATCCCCTGTCAGCGCTAGTGGTGCCGGTCTTCTGGAAGCTGAATAGCCAACGGCGCAGCCGCGGGGGCGATCACCCCAGCCCCTACCCCCATCTAGCTGACGCGTTGCTGGTCACGCCGTTCGTACTGGACCTGCTGGGGAACCTGGCGAACCTGTTCGACACCATCTCGTGGTTCGACGACGCCCTGCACTTCACCAACTGGATATTTCTGGTCCTGGCCCTTGTGCTCCTCGTGGCACCGGCCGGTCTGGAGCGATGGACCCTGATCCTGCTCGGCTCGGGTATGGGGGCGCTAGCAATCGTTCTCTGGGAGGCGCTGGAGTGGGTGATCCAGGACATGGGGACCACGGGCCTTCAACTCACCTACGACGACACGATCGGCGATCTGGTGTTGTCCACCTCCGGAGGAATCCTGGGTGCCGCGGTGGCGGCCAGGCTGCGCTCCCGACGTACCTGAGCAGGCCCTATGAACCAACCCCTTGACGAGCGCAGATGGTGGCATCCTGTGGACCGGCTAACCGACTTCGACCCAACTCCCTCAAGCCATCAGCCATGACCGACCACCAACCCATCACCGACGAATTCGTAGCAGCCAACCAGGAATTCGCCGTGGACTTCCCAGACGCAGATCTTCAGGTCGAGCCGATCCGTCACGTGGCCGTCGTGGCCTGCATGGACTCCCGATTGGACATATCCCAGCTATTGGGCCTTGGCCACGGCGAGGCACATGTGATCCGCAACGCCGGAGGAGTGATCACCGACGACGTAATCCGGTCGCTCTGCCTGTCTCAGCGGCTGCTAGGCACCCGCGAGGTGGTGCTCGTGCACCACACTGATTGCGGCCTAGAGAAGGTTGTCGAGGAAGAATTCCAAACCCAACTGATCCACGAGATTGGAGTTGCCCCCCCGTGGGCGTTGGAGGCGTTCGGCGACCCCCATTCCAGCGTCCGCCAGTCAATGCAGCGCTTACACCTCTCCCCGTTCCTGCTCCACCGGGACCACATCCGGGGATTCGTCTACAGCGTGACAACCGGCTTGCTGGACGAAGTGGAATTGGACGGCTAGGTGGGGCGAGACCTAGGGGCACGGGCCTATAGGAGACCAAGGAGGGTGGGCCCAGAGAGTCCGAGCCGCCATTCACGAAATCAAGTAATTGCAGGTCAGACTCGCACAAACCCGTGCCTCGGCCCGGAAGTGGAGCTCTCAAGTTGCCGGTAGATCAAGGGCCACATAGCCTTTCAGGGCTGTCCAGAAGGGACGGCACCCGTGGGCGGCGGGATCACGCTCCCCCGGGAATCATGACCCGGAGGGGGTTCAATCTATGAAGAGCAAGCTTCTCAGGCTTCTCGCCCTGTTCCTGACGATCGGTGTCGTCGCCGCAGCCTGCGGTAGCGACAGCGACGGGGACGACGCTGCACCGGCTAGTACAGCCGCACCGGCTAGTACAGCCGCACCGGCCACTACGGCCCAGGTTGAGGTTGTCGCTGATGGCAGCCTTCTGGACACTGTCCAGGCCCGTGGCACCCTGAACTGTGGAGTGAGCGGCTCGGCCGTGGCCTTCTCAGAAACTCAGGCTGATGGTTCGGTTACCGGCATTGACGCCGACTTCTGTCGTGCAGTAGCCGCGGCCGTCATCGGTGATGCTGGCGCTGTGAACTTCGTGGCCTTGACGGCCTCGGAGCGTTTCACCGCCGTTCAGACCGGTGACGTGGACGTTCTCATGCGGAACACCACCTGGACTCAGAGCCGTGACAGTTCTGTGGGCATGGACTTCGGTCCGACCACCTACTACGACGGTCAGCAGTTGATGGCCCGAGTCAGCGACGGCTTCTCTGGTTCGAGCCAGGTTGCCGACATCGACGGATCCATTGTGTGCACCAACGTCGGAACCACCACGGAGAAGAACATCGCCGAGGCCGCCCTGTTGGCTGGTGCCGAAATCACGTTGCTCGGCTTTGAGACGAGTGATGAGGTATACGAGACCTTCATCGCCGGTGGGTGTGACATCACCACCACCGACGGTTCGGCCCTCGTGGGTCGCAAGGCCAAGCAGCAGCCCGCCGATCAAGAGTGGGTGATCTTCCCGGCCACTCCGATCTCCAAGGAGCCACTCGGTCCGACGTATGGTCAGAACGACTCGGCCTGGGCCGATGCCGTCAACTGGACCGTGTACGCCATGATCATCATGGATGAGTACGGCGTCACCTCCGCCAACGTCGACGCCACGTGCGCCGAGGCTGAGGCCGAGGTCGCACGCCTGTGCGGAGGCGAAGGTGAGCTCCAGACCGGTATGGGTCTGCCCGCCGACGCCTTCCACCAGGTGATCAGGCAGGTTGGAAGCTACGGCGAGGTCTATGACCGCAACCTGAACCCGGTCGGCCTGTACCGCGAGGGCAGCGCCAACGCCGGATGGCTTGACGGGGGCCTCATCTACTCCCCGCCGGCCCGCTAGGTAGACGAACCGACGCTATTGATGATCCCGGGGTCCGGGGGCGCCAGCTCCCAGGCCCCGGGATCATTCGCGTCAACGACACTTGAGCACGCGGATACTGTCCATCTTCTGGAACCCTTCCAGAGAAGTCTTTGACTGATCCCCAGCCCCACGATCTGAGCCCACGTCGACCATGACGGCCACCACCACCCAAGAGCGGGTATCTCAGCGAGTACCGCTGTGGCGAGACGTCATCGTTCTCAAGTGGGTGACGCAAGTTGTGCTGCTGATCGTGGTGCTCGGAACGATGTGGTTCCTGGCCAGTCAGGCCGGGGACAACCTTCGGGCACGGAACATCAATACCGACTTCGACTTCCTCGAACGCCCCGTCGACATCCAGATCAGTGAGGGAATCGACACTCACCCTGACACGGGCGGGCGGGCCCTGTGGGCCGCCATGGTCAACACCCTGCGGCTATCTATTTCAGGCATCTTCTTCGCCACGATCC
>JASLKB010000056.1 GCA_030747775.1 Acidimicrobiales bacterium
CGTGGCGTGCCCGACGGTAAGCCCTACTTCGGACGGGTCGTGATCAAGGGTGGCGGCGACGCTCCCTCGACGGCTCGCTCGGTCCTGGAGCTCGGTGAGGCCGACTACGCATGGAACTTGCAGGTCGAGCCGGAGATCCTGGCCGGCATGGTGGCTGGTGGAAAGGGCAAGGTCATCTCGGCCTTCTCGACCATGGTCGAGCGCATGATGGTCAACCAGACCAACCCGGATCCGGCTCTCGGCGACGACCGTTCCGAGTGGCTCGACGGCACCAACCCTCACCCGTTCCTTACCGATCCGGTGGTCGGCCGGGCACTCTCCATTGCCCTGGACCGTCAGACCATGGTCGACGTCGGGTACGGCGAGGCCGGTCGTCCGACGTGCAACGTGTGGCCCGCGCCACCCGCCCAGACGTCGACGGCCAACGACGAGTGCCTGACCCAGGACATCGACCTGGCCAACCAGTTGTTGGACGACGCTGGCTACCTCGACACCGATGGTGACGGGGTGCGCGAGACGCCCGACGGCATGCCGATGAAGATCCTGTACCAGACGTCCACCAACACGGTGCGTCAGGCCACTCAGGAACTTGTCAAGCAGGACTGGGCCAAGATCGGCGTTGATACCGAACTTCGTAACATCGATGCTTCGGTGTTCTTCGGTGGCGATCCGGCCAGCCCGGACACCTACGGCAAGTTCTACGCCGACATCGAGATGTACACCAACGGTGCAGCTGGCGTGGACTCGCAGGCCTACATGGGCAACTGGACCACGTCGAACATCAGCGGCGAGAGCACCAATTGGCAGGGCAGCAATGTTCAGCGCTTCCAGAGCGACGAGTACGACGCGCTGTACGCCGAGCTGACTCAGACGGCGGATACCGCTCGCCGAAACGAGATCACTATTGCTCTGAACGACTTGGTGGTTGGCAACTACTCGATCATCCCGCTGATCCACCGGGGCAGCGTCTCGGCAGCGGCCAACTCGCTGACCGGGTACAAGCTCAACCCGTGGGATGCAGAGTTGTGGAACGTGGAGGAATGGGCTCGGGACTGATCGTCCTGACCTGATCTGAGAACCGTCAGACCGGAGGGGCCCGCGGCATGCTGTGCCGCGGGGCCCTCCGGTCGGGTTCGTTTTCGGCGGGATTCCGCCTCATGATTTCGGCCCGCTAGGCGCGAGGGGAGGGAGATGCTCTGGTTCATCGGTCGCCGAACGGCGATTGCCCTGCCGACGCTGGTCGCCATCAGTTTCATCATCTTCGCCATCCTCGATCTGGCGCCAGGCGACCCGACCTCTCACCTGCCGCTAACCATCCCGGCCGAGGTTCGGGAGCAGATCCGCGAAACCATGGGAGTCAATGACCCGTTCCTGGTCAAGTGGTTCCTGTGGGTCAAGCAGGTCATGATCCACGAGCCGATCAGCCTCATCGAGCAGCTGTTCAACATCCAGATCGGTAGCGGCGACCGCACCCGTGTCATCTCCTGGCAGTCCCGGGGTCCGGTTGTCGAGACCATTGCAGAGCGTCTTCCCCAGACCACATGGGTGATGGGCCTGGCCTTCGTATTCGGGATCCTCATTGCCGTGCCGGTCGGCGTGATCTCGGCTTACAAGCAGTACTCGGTGTTCGACCAGATCGGCACCTTCATCTCCATGGTGGGTTACTCGGTGCCGACCTTCTTCACCGGCCTGCTGGCCATTGTGATCTTCAGCGTGAAGCTGGGCTGGTTCCCGTCGTACTACGACACGACGCTCGAGGTCACCGACTGGAGTTCGTTCGTGGCCCAGATAAGGCAGATCGTGCTGCCGGTGGGCGTGCTCTCGATGTTCAACGCGGCGGCCCTGAGTCGGTTCACCCGGTCGTCGATGCTGGACAACCTCTCGGAGGACTACGTCCGGACGGCTCGATCCAAGGGCCTCAAGGAGAAGCGGGTCTTGGTGCGCCACGTCCTGCGCAACAGCCTCATCCCGGTGGTGACCCTGATCGCCTTGCAGGTGCCCGGCATCTTCGCCGGTGCCCTCATCACCGAACAGATCTTCCGCATCAATGGAATCGGCCACCTGCTCATCAGTTCCATCCACGGGGGCGATATCCCGATGGTCCAGACATTGTCATTTCTGATCGCCGCCCTCACCGTCGCGTTCAACCTTGTGGCCGACGTGGTCTACGGCATCCTCGACCCGAGGATTCGCTATGACTGAGATGCAGTCCCATGGGAGCAGCGAGGGCGTATCCGTCATCGCCTCGGGAGCGGGCCCCAGGCACCGCTCGCTAAGGGGCGACGTCTGGCGCCAGTTCCGCCGGCACAAGGGTGCCCTCGTCGGCCTTTGCGTCTTCGTGTTCGTGACGGTGGCCAGCTTCATCGGGCCGCACCTCATGCCCTACGACGCGGTCGAGATCGACGTGAAGATGCGGAACCTGGGTCCGTCATGGAGCCATCCGCTGGGGACCGACAACCTGGGGCGGGACATGGTGGCCCGATCCATGGTCGGTGGACAGATCTCCCTGCTGGTAGCCATCACGGCCATGGCGCTGTCGGTTTTCCTAGGCACCGCGATAGGTGTGCTGGCCGGCTTCTTCCGACGCCTCGACGGTGTGCTGATGCGGTTCACCGACCTGTTTCTGGCCCTGCCCGTGCTGCCGTTGCTGCTGGTCATCATCATGCTGTTCCGGGACAGCCTCCGGTCCGCCTTCGGTCCCGAACAGGGCATCTTCATGCTGATCGTGTTCATCATCGGCGTAACCAGCTGGATGCAGACCGCCCGGGTGGTGCGCGGCGAGGTGTTGTCCATCAAGCAACAGGAGTTCGTGGCTGCCGCCCACAGCATCGGCACGCGGCGCCGGAACGTGATCTTCCGACACATCCTGCCCAACTGCCTCAGCCCGGTCATGGTCGCCGCAGCACTCGGCATGGCAGTGGCCATCATCACCGAGTCGGCGCTGTCGTTCCTGGGCCTGGGTTTCCCATCGGACTTCCCGACGTGGGGCCGACTGCTCTACGACGGCAAGGACTTCATCAACCTCACACCGATGCGGGTCGTCGGGCCGGGACTGCTGATCTCGCTCACCGTGATCAGTGTCAACTTCATCGGCGATGGCCTTCGGGACGCGCTGGACCCGAAGCTCCGGAGCCGTTGAGCCGGTCGTCGTCCATGGCGCCCTCGGGTCTCCCATGGACGACGGAAGTGGGTCAGACTGATGTCATGGACACCATCGATGAAGTTGCCGTCCCCGATGCGGTGGGTGAGCCGTCGGACCTCAAGGAACTCGACGAGGCCCAGATCCGCGTCGACCTGGCAGCAGCCTTTCGTCTGGCTGCCCGATTCGACCTCCACGAGTCGGTGGCTAACCACTTCAGCGCAGCGGTCTCGCCCGACGGGAAGCAGTTCCTCTGCAACCCGAAGTGGCGGCACTTCTCCCTGGTTCGGGCCAGCGAACTGGTCCTGCTGGACGCCGACGACCCGTCAACCATGG
This sequence comes from Acidimicrobiales bacterium, assembly GCA_030747775.1. Taxonomy (GTDB): domain Bacteria; phylum Actinomycetota; class Acidimicrobiia; order Acidimicrobiales; family MedAcidi-G1; genus UBA9410. The sequence goes on from JASLKB010000056.1 coordinate 3,476, forward strand.
AGCGATCCGATGCGCCGGACCCTTCGGCCTGGTGCATCCACGGGGCCATCCATCAGCGCATTCCCACCGCCCGGGCCGTCCTGCACTGCCACCCGCCGTACGCCGCGGCTCTGATCGGCCTGACCGATCCGACCATCCCCCCGTTGGACCAGGCCACGGCCCGGTTCTGGGGCCGGACCGTTTACGACTCGGAGATGGGCGGGCCCCCTGACGATCCGGCCGAGGGGGCCCGAGTGGCCGAGGCCATCAAGGGACATTCGGTGATGATGATGGGCAACCACGGGGTGACGGTGGTCGGAGAGTCGGTGGCCCACGCGTTCGAGGAGCTGTACTTCCTGGAGCGCGCCTGTCGGACCACGGTGCTGGCCCTCAGTACTGGTCGCCCGCTCAGCCCCATGGGCGATGACCTGGCCGACTCGGTGGCCCGCATGTGGACCCGGTTCACTGACCAGGGGTTGGCCCACTTCGCCGAACTGAAGACCATTCTCGACCGCGACGACCCTTCCTACCGGGATTGATCGGTGGCCGGTGCCGTCGACGATCAGGCAACCCGGCGGGCCGCCAACCGGGAGTTGCTAGATCACGTCCTGTCGTTGTTCGGGACCGACCGGGCTGGCGAGTTGGTCAGCTGCTACACGCCCGACTGGGTCCTGGAACTGCCCTTCGCCGACCCTCCGGTACGGCTGGAGGGTGGGCAGGAGATAGGGACCTATTTGGCCTCGCGGCTGGGCACCTTCGTTTTCACCCTCTCGTTGACGGCCGTGCACGAATGCCTGGACCCCGATCTGCTGGTGGTCGAGTACGAGAGTGATGGCCACGTGTCTCACACCGGCCAGCCCTATCGCAACACGTACATAGCGCTGTGGCGGTTCCGAGACGGTCGGGTGTGTGGGGTGAAGGAGTTCCCCAACCCCATGGTGACCGCTGAGGCCCTCGCGCCGCTGGCCTCCTTCGACGCCACCACCGATGACCTCCCCGGCGACGATGAGGGGTAGGGCCGTGAGCGGACCGTCGGCCGGACGGCCGCCCTTCCCGGTGGGCTGGTTCGTGGTGGCCCGGTTCGATGGTCTACCCGACGGGGCGTTGGTGCCGCTGGCCGCCTTTGGCCAGGACCTGGTGGTGGGTCGTACGGCGTCCGGCCGGGCGCTGGTTACCCACTCGGTGTGCCCGCATCTCGGGGCTGATCTGGCCGCCGGTGGGCGGATCGACGACTACGAGGTGGTGTGTCCACTGCACGGGTGGTGTTTCAGCCATAGCGGGGCGTGCACGTCGGCTGCCGAAGGCCCTATCCCGGAGACCACCCGTCTACGGGTATGGCCGACCGAGTTGGTCGACGGCATCGTCTGGGCCTTCAACGGCCGTGACGGAGAGCAGCCCGACCAGCCGCCTCCAGCTCTGTCGCTTCCCGGGGACCTGGTCGGAACGCGTCGGCCTGGCCATCCCGAGGACGCTCTGACGGGGATGCTGACCAGCGTTGGGGTGGTCGACGGGGTGCCGGCCGACGAGGCCCCAGATGCCTGGGAGGGCTCGACTGCCGATGGTCGCCGGGCCACGGTCTACGGACCCGGCACGCTGGTGGTTCGGCCGGGTCAAGATACTTCCGTTGATGTTGTGGTTCACGTGACTCCGGTAGACGGTTTCGAGGTGGAGGTCCGGACCAGCGGAGAGGCGCTCCCGACGGAATCCGTGGGCGGGATCGAGTCGTTCAGCAGGTGGTACCGGCGGTTCGACCGGTCGACGACCTTGGGCAGGCGCCCGGCTCGTACCGGCCGGTCCGGTCGCGCCGGCCGCTAGATCACTCAGGAACCGCGGTCGATGAAACCGTCCATGCCGTAGGGCTCGTACGGGCCGACGCAGAGCTGTTCCAGCACGCCGATCCCCACCCGATCGCCCATGGTGGCCCGCACCAGGTGCTGACAGTGCTGGTTCTCGAACGCGTGGTCGTCGACGTCGGACAGATGCCACTGTTCGCTGGCCATGGCCAGGTCGCCCTTCCATGCGCCGTGGCCCCACTCGGGGTGGTGGTAGCCGATGCCCTTCATCCGGAAGGTGAAGATCCGCTCCAGGTTGAACTCGTGACGTGAGCCGTCGTCCACCGCGGTGAACGACAGGTCCGCAGTGTGCACGATCCGGCTGCCGTCGTCGAACTGCAGCCGGTGCTCGTGGTTCCGCATATGACGGGCCGCCGGGTCTTCGATACCCGGTAGATCGTCCAGCGCGTCGTAGGTGGGCATGAGGGCTCCCACTGAGGAAAGGGGTCGTCCGAGGGAGTCTTCGAACAGCTGGTAGTGGACGCACAGGTCGTCGAAGTTCAACGGTGCCCAGAGGAAGAACAGGCTCGACCGGTCAGGTGGCGCCGGTGCACCCCGGCGGTCGCCGCCGTCCAGCGGGCGGATACCCCACGAGCGGTCCTTGGTGCCGCGGGTAGTGGCCGGGTTGAACTCGATGCGGCGGCCGTCGAATTGGATCCAGCCCGACCACCGACCCATCTGGGTGAAGCGGGTGGTGTCCATGGTGCGGCGGATGGCACCACCCCAGTGGTGGCGGGGTTCCTCTACGTTGCCGGTCCGCCCCTCGTAGGTCAGGTCACAGGCCACACCGGTTTCGTTGTCGTCGAGCACCACCCGGCATGAGCGCATCGGCTCGAGGATCTCCAGCCGGAATGGACCCACCACCTGATCAGCCGGGTCGCCCTCGGCTCGACAGGACGCGTGGAAGGCGTGCTGCATCCCGTCCACCACGAGGCTGATGCCGCAGTCCCGGATGCCCAGGTGCGGGTACAGGGCGGTACCGATCCCGAAGTACAGGTCTCCGGCCGTGGAGTAGCCGTTGAACCAGTAGCGCTCGTAGACGTCCTTATCGCTAGACGCCGGCGTGGCGAGTGGCTCGGGCGTCTGGTGGATGGGGTAGTCGTCGAACCTGCTCAGCACGGGTGGAGTGTCCCCTTCACCAGGTGGGCTTCGGTCCGCCGCGCTCGCCGGGCCAACGCGACCCACCGATGGTGTCGGCGTACGGCCAGAAGGCCACCGGATCCAACGGCCCGGCATTTGTGATCGACCGATCCTTGTGGCGGGACGTCACCAGGCGGGCACCGACCAGTTCCTCCATGGGAAGCAACTCGTTGTACGGGTCCCAAGGGCTGTCTCGCAGGATCAGGTCGGCGTCCAGTGTCTCGACGTGCACCGGTTCACTGACCTGGTGGACCTGTACCACGTGCGGTGGGAAGTCCCACTCGCCCTCAGCGCCACCGATGGCCCGGGAGTACTTGGTCCACCACTCGTCGTGGACGACGTCGGACCCGTCAACGGCCTCCTCGCCCGAGACAGTGCCCCGGAACTCCAGGAACGTGTAACCCTGGTGGGTGCACGCAGCCTCGATGCGGTCGCCGAGCCGGAAGTAGCGGGTGGTGCAGGGGAACTTGGGTTGGCCGTTGGTCTCGGCGCTGATAAAGATCGCCGACTCCTGGTCGATGCCGATGCCGAAGGAGTACTGGCCCTCAATGCCGTTCCACGTGGCGTCCACCTTGGTCGACACGCCGTACTCAGGCTCGTTGCGCACGGGCACGCAGTAGATCCCGAGGTACACGTTCGGACTACCGGTCGGCTCGATGCCCGGGGGCAGGAGTGGGGCGATCCGGTCGGGGTCCGTCCGGTAGACGATGTTCAACTTCGGGTGGGCGGCGATCTCGGCCGGTCGTGCTGTGGGCGTGGCGGTGTCGGTCATGGCTCCAGCCTGTCCCATTCCGGGCCGGTGGGGCCAATCGGTCCCAGTCAGGTCAGTCGCGCCGGTGGCGGGCCTGCTTCTCGGCCAGGCGCTCGGCGACCTTCACGTCGTTGCGTTCCACGGCAGTCTTGGCCGCCAGCATCACGAACTGCACGATGGTGAAGATGATTGACAGCGCTACCAGCACCGGCCATCCGATGATCAGACCGACCACAAGGGCGACCAGGCCGACGACGGTGGAGACGATCACGGGACGGACCCTACGGGAGCGGGGCTTTCGGAGAGTGGCCCGGCTCAGAAGTCACCCGCGGCAGAGCGCAGAGACTGGAGGCTCTGCTCCACGGCGCTCAGGTGGGTCCCGGCCATTCCCTCCAGGCCGAAGTCCACGGCGGCCAGGGCCTTGGCGGCATCGCCCACCAGAGACCGTCCGGCTGGAGTGATCTCGGCCAACGTGGCCCGCCGATCGGTGGGGTGGGGGACTCGGGCCACCAACCCGTCGGCCTCCAGACGGTCGATGGTGTTGGTGACGCTCGTCGGGTGCACCTGGAGGCGTTCACCGATGCGGGCCAGGGGCAGGGCACCGGTCCGGGTGAACGAGAGCAGAGCGAGAGCCTCGAAGCGGCTGAACACGAGGCAGAACGGTTCGAGGGCGGCGTCGATTCGCCTGAGGAGGATCTGGTGGGCCCGGGTGATCGAGGTGGCCGCGGTCATGGCGTCCACCGCGCCCCAGCCGCGCGCCTCCCAGTTGCGTCGGGCCTCGGCGATGGGGTCGAAGGGGAGGGGCATCCGTTCATGGTAACCAAATGCTGGGGTGACAGATAGTAGGAAGTCAGAGTAAACTGTCGAGATGGACTCCCTCTCATCTCCTGCATCACGGTTCCGTACCCTTTCGGGCATCCCCGTGGATGCCGTGTACGGCGACGGTCCCGCCCCCGGGGAGTTCCCCTACACCCGCGGCGTGCACGCCGAGATGTACCGGACACGGCCCTGGACCATGCGGATGTTCGCCGGCTTCGGTACGGCGACCGACACCAACGCCCGCTTTGGCGAACTGCTGGCCGCTGGAGGCACTGGTCTTTCCACGGCGTTCGACATGCCGACGCTCATGGGTCGCGACTCGGACCACGACTGGGCCCTCGGCGAGGTCGGCCGGGCCGGAGTGGCCGTCGACACCGTGGAGGACATGGCCGACCTGTTCGCCGGCATCGACCTGGGGGCCGTCTCGACGTCAATGACCATTAACGGGCCCGCCCCCATTCTGCTGGCCATGTACGTGGTTGTCGCCGAGGAGGGAGGCGTCGACCGGGAGCGCCTTGCCGGCACGCTCCAGAACGACATTCTCAAGGAGTATCAGGCTCAGAAGGAGTACCTCTTCCCGCCCAGGCCGTCGGTGCGCCTGGTCACTGACGTCATCGGCTTCACTACCGCCGAGATGCCTCGGTGGAATCCGGTGTCGATCTCCGGCTACCACATCAGAGAGGCCGGCTCGACGGCCGTCCAGGAGCTGGCCTTCACCCTTGCCAACGGGTTCGCCTACGTGGAGGCCGCGGTGGCCGCCGGCCTCCACGTTGACGACTTCGCTCCTCGTCTCAGCTTCTTCTTCAATAGTCACAGTGATCTCTTCGAAGAGGTCGGGAAGTTCCGGGCCGCCCGTCGCATCTGGGCTCGTTGGATGCGCGACCGGTACGGCGCCACCGACGAGCGCAGCTTGAAGCTGCGCTTCCACACCCAGACCGCCGGTGTGTCACTGACCGCCCAGCAGCCCGAGGTGAACATCGCCCGGGTGGCCCTCCAGGCCCTGGCCGGGGTGTTGGGCGGTACCCAGAGTCTGCACACCGACTCCTTCGACGAGGCTCTGGCCCTCCCCAGCGAGGACGCGGCCCGCATCGCCCTGCGTACACAACAGGTCATCGCCCATGAGACTGGTGTGACCAACGTGGTCGACCCCCTTGGCGGCTCCGCTTACGTGGAGTGGATGACAGACGAGATGGAACGTCAGGCCACCGAGGTGTTCGACCACCTTGAGCAACTGGGGGACGGGTCGCTTCTGGAGGGCGTGTACGCCGGGATCGACGACGGATGGTTCGTCGGCGAGATCGCCGATGCCTCATACCGACATGAACGGGAGGTGAACGCCGGGGAACGGATTGTGGTGGGTGTCAACGAGTTCACCGAGGGTGACGACCCGTCGGCTCGTCGACTGTTGCGCATTGGCCAGGAGACCGAGGAACTTCAGCGCAAGCGGCTGGCCACGGTCCGACAGGGTCGTGATGCCGCCGCGGTGGCCTCCACGTTGGCTCGGGTGGCTGTCGACGCTGCTGAGTCCACCACCAACCTGATGCCTGCCCTTCTGGAGGCCGTCCGTGCCCGAGCCACTGTCGGCGAGGTGGTTGACGCGTTAGAGGGCGTGTTCGGGACATACGTGGAACGGGCGGTGGTGTGATGAGCGGGTCGACGGACCGCCCGCCGGTTCGGGTGGTTCTGGCCAAGTTGGGGCTGGACGGTCACGACCGAGGGCTCAAGGTCGTGGCCCGGATGTTGCGCGATGGCGGAATGGAGGTCGTTTACCTCGGCCTTCGCCAGACCACCGACACCATCATCGACGCTGTCGAGCAGGAGGATGCTGACGTGGTCGGTATCTCCATGCTCAATGCCGGGCACCTGACGTTGGGGCCCCGGATGGTAGAGGCGCTGGCGGATGCAGGCTTGGACGTGCCGGTGGTGATCGGAGGCATTGTCCCCGACGAGGACCTTCCCGCCATGGCAAACGCCGGGGTAGCCGGCGTACTCGGACCGGGAGCCACTGCGGAAGAGGTCGTGGCCTGCGTTCGGGCGGCTGCCGACGCCCGGGGCTGACCCCCGTGGCAGGAAATCCGCCTTCAGGAAGTAGGTCGGTCGCCGACCTAGTGGCCGCCACTCGGGGAGGTGAGCGTTGGGCCACCGCCCGCCTGCTGAGCCTCGTTGAGCGGGGAGGGCCGTTGGCCGACGAGGTGGCAGAACGGACCTGGGCGTTGCTCCACGGCGATGCAACGGTGGACGCAATCTCAGGTCGCAGGGCAAACCGTGCCCACGTGGTCGGGGTTACCGGGCCACCAGGGGCCGGCAAGTCCACCCTGGTGGCCGTCTGGACGACCCGCCTGGTCGAACGAGGCCATCGACCAGCCGTGCTGGCCGTTGACCCGTCCTCACCGCTCACTGGCGGAGCCATCCTGGGTGATCGGGTCCGTATGGCCGAAGCGACCGCCGCGGGCGTGTTCATCCGTTCCATGGCCACCCGGGGCCACGCCGGAGGCCTGGCCCTGGCGGTGCCCGGTATGGTCAGGGTGCTGGAACTGGCCGGGTTCGACCCGGTGGTGGTCGAGACTGTCGGGGTGGGCCAGGTGGAGGTCGACGTGGCTTCGGCGGCCGACACCGTGCTGGTCGTGGTCACCCCCGGGATGGGCGACGCCGTCCAGGCCAACAAGGCGGGGTTGCTTGAGGTGGCCGACCTGTTCGCCGTAAACAAGTCCGACCGGCCCGATGCCGCCGGTGTCCGCCGAGACCTAGAGCTGATGCTGGACCTATCGGACCTGACCGGCCACGGTCGTCGGAGGCATGACACCAGGACGGATGGGTGGTCCCGGCCTGCGGTCGTGTCGACGGTGGCGACTACCGGGGCTGGGGTGGACGAACTGGCCGACGCTACCGACGCTCATCTGGCCGGTCTGGCTGCTGTCGGCACCTTGGTGGCCCGTCGGGAGGACCGTTGGCGGGCTGAGGTGCGGTCCCATGTGGACCATCTCCTGTTGGAAACCTCCCGTGGAGTGGTCTCCGGATTGTCCGTCGGGACGGGGGCACCGGCCGCCGTGGCTCGCGAGCTGGCGGCGGGTCTGGTCGGCGGTGCGGAGGGGGATCGTTAGGCTCTCGGTCCGTGGTGGCCAACCCTCTATCGCTTCCGGCGCGCCTTTGGCGGGAATACGGAACGACCCTCATCCGGTTCTCCCGGGTGTCGATGGTCAACGTGTTCATCGGCCAGTCACTGCTTTTCCTATTCCACAGCGTTATCGGTTGGCCGGGCGCGTTCGCCAACATGGCCGCCGTGGCCATCAGCAGTTGGCCCGCCTACTGGTTGAGTCGCCACTACGTGTGGGAACAGGAGCAGGGAGGCCACACCGTCGGCGAGATCGCTCCGTTCTGGATGCTCTCGTTCGCTGGCCTATTTCTGTCTACCGCTGTGGTCGGCGTCGTCGACTCCATCTTCGGTGGTGCCCTCTCGGTCCAGTTGGCCAACGCCGGAGCGTTCGCCGCTCTATGGATCGTGCGTTACCTGGTGTTCCACCATGTAATTTGGGGAGACAAGGGCGAGGCCGCCGGGGAAGCAGAACCGACCCACGGTGACTGATCCGGAAGGCCGGCCTGCCGAGGTGCTGGCCCATGCTGCCGCTGCCCAGGGCTTCATGCCCACCGACGAGGGGCGCGCTCTGTTCGACCACGCCACCGAGGTGGGTACCAACGGACCCGACGGGCCATGGCTGGAGGTCGGAAGCTACTGCGGGAAGTCGGCCTGCTATCTGGGTGCGGCCGCCGAGGCCGCGGGTCGCCAGTTGTTCGCCCTCGACCATCACCGTGGGTCCGAGGAGAACCAGGACGGCTGGGAGCACCACGACCCCGACCTCGTCGATCCAGCCACCGGTCTGATGGACACCCTGCCGGCATTCCGGCGGACCATTCACGATGCTGGCCTCGAGGGCACCGTGGTGGCCCTGGTGGGCGATTCGACCTCGGTGGCCGCCGTTTGGAGGACCCCGCTGGCCCTGCTGTTCATCGATGGGGGGCACGGCTCCGAGCCGGCCCATCGGGATTACGAGGGCTGGGTTCCGCACCTGGTCGTCGACGGCTTTCTGCTGATCCACGATGTGTTCGAGGATCCAGCCGACGGGGGCCGTCCGCCATTTGAGATCTTCTGCAGGGCCATGGAGTCGCGGGCGTTCACGGAGGTGGACGCTGTGGGGTCGCTCCGGGTGCTTCGCCGGGTCGACCTCGGAATCTGATCTCAGTCGTTCTCGTTGACCTGGGCCCTGAGGAACGGCTTCTCCACGACGATCACGTCCGGCAGGCCGCGGTGGTCGACGAACAGTCTGGACGCGGGGCTGCAGCCGCCGAGGGCATCGGCGGCCAGCACAACGGCTGCCGAGGTGTACGTCGAGCACTCGTCGGCCGGGAAGGTCACCAGGTCCGGGTAGACGATCCCCGTCAGGTATCGGCCGTCGCTTTGGCGCATGGGCAGGGTGGCCCGGAACAGGTCGATTGCCGTGGCCCGGTCGCCGGCTAGCAAGTGGGCCATCGCGCACTCGCTGGTCTCGGCCGCGGTGGCCCAGTCCTTGTCCGACACGCACCTAACGCCCAGCGAAGCGCCGCCACCGCCAGCGGCACCGTTGATCACGAACTCGTTTCGGCGAGACGCCAGATGGGCCAGAGCCTCATCGCCGGTGATCGCCCCGCCCAGTACCGGGTAGTACCAGTCCATGGCCCACCGGTCCTTGGGGGCGAAGGCGCCGGCTGGTCGGGTGCGGACCACGTGCGCCAGGTGACCCAGTGACAACTCCCAGTCGGGGCGTTCGTGGCCCATCTCCTCGGCCACGGCCACCGCGCACCGGAGGCTGTGGCAGATGCTGGCCGAACCGGTGAGGAGGGCGAACGACCACGGCGTGCCGTCGGGATGGCGGGCCCACAGGATCTCGCCGCGCGGCGTCTGCAGGTCGAGCACGAAGTCGGTGGCCCGCTCCACAACCGGCCACATCGACTCGAGGAAGCCCCGGTCACCGGTTAGCAACCAGTGGTGCCAAACCCCGGTGGCCACGTAGGCGATCACGTTGGCGTCGAACTTCGGATCCTCGACGCCGTCAGCCACGTAGTACTGGTGCCAGGCCCCGTTCTCGTGCTGGGTGGCTACCAGCCAGCGGTAGGCGGCCTCGGCCTCGTCCAGATGCCCGGTCACCGCCAGGGCCATGGCGGCCTCGGTGTGGTTCCAAGGATCGGCATGGCCGCCCGGGACCCACGGGATCATCCCGTTAGGAAGCTGC
>JASLKB010000057.1:0-5133 GCA_030747775.1 Acidimicrobiales bacterium
ACAGGTCGGTTCGGGTTTCGTGGTCACCGGAACTCTGGTGGTCACTGCCGCACACGTGGTTGCTGGGATAGATGCTCCGATCCTCACTGTCGCTGGTGAAGAGCTGGCCAGCCGCGTAGTGGGCTTTGACCCAGTGGCTGATCTGGCCGTCCTGGAGCCGGTGAGCGACCTTCACGACCTTGCTCCGCTGGAAATTGGCCTGCCAGCGGCCGGATCGGTGGCCGCCATTCTCGTCCACGAGGCCGACGGGCCTCGGCTCGTGCCGGCGGCACTCGAAAGTCTCATCAGGGCGACTGGTGCCGATGTCTACGGGCGTCCTGCTGAGGGGCGCGACGCAATGGTGCTTTCAGCAAGTGTCCTTACTGGCCATTCGGGGGCGGCCGTGGTCGACCGTGCAGGTGTGGTGGTAGGCGTGACCTTTTCTAGGGCCCGCGGGGGTAGTCCGGTGGCCTACGCCGTCCAGGCCAGCGCAGTGAGAAGCTTGTTGGAGCGTGTTGAGAGTTCGCCGGAACCTGCGGGTCCCTGCATCGATTAGGTCGGCGCTAATCGAGTCGGACAGATTTCGTGTTCTGGGAGCGGTTGAACGGACGGTCCGGAGGCCGGCCGTTGGAGTGCTATCCGAGGACCGGGTCAGTCGACCTCGATGTAGATGCACTCCCCGGGACACTCCTCGGCCGACTCGATCGTTGCTTCCTCCTGGCCGGCGGGTACGGGAGCTACGGCTTCGGCACCTGCGGGTTCACTGAGAATCTTGTCGCCTTCCTTGACGTAGGCCAAGCCATCGTCCAGTAAGGCGAAGACGTCTGGGGCGATCTCCTCACAGAGGCCATCGCCAGTACAAAGATCTTGATCGATCCAGACCTTCATCGTTGGGGTCGTCCTCTCTTGAAGTACCGCGGGCATGTTCGCTGGCTTGGTGGGCTCGACCTGAGTGTACCTACCGTCATTATTCGTACCGTGCATCAGGCTGCCCAAGTGACAGTTGACACTGGCCTGATTGGAGGTCGGGGCTAGGGTCAGATCGTGGATGAGATTTCGGCCGGATCCGACGAGGAGAACCCAACTATCGGCACCGAGGAGACGATCGGCGAGAAGACCTCGGAGCCGGGCCTGCCGGTCGACCTAGAACGGGAGGTCGTCGAGTTACGTCGTCGTCTGATCGACACTCCCCGTGAGCTTCATCGTTTGGAATCCGAGGTCCGCGACGTCAAACGGGAATTGGCTCGGGCTAATGCAAGGAGCCAGAAACTGACGTCCACCATCGAGAATGCTCGGGAACGTATTACGACGCTTCGAGATGAGGTTGAAAAGCTCTCCCAGCCGCCGTCGGCCTATGGCACCGTGCTGCAGGTCAACGACGACGAGTCGGTCGACGTGCACTCAGGTGGTCGCAAGATGCGGGTTGGGGTCCACCCGGAGCTAGTCCAGGTGCTACAACCAGGCCAGGAGGTCGTGCTGAATGATTCGATGAGCATCGTTATGGCGCGGACCCACGACACCACCGGTGAGGTGGTGACGGTCAAGGAGGTCCTTGCGGGCGGCCAACGGGCGCTAGTGGTCGGACGTGGCGACGAGGAGCGAGTGGCAGAGCTGGCTGACGATCTGGTGGGTAGTGGTCTTCACAGTGGAGATTCGGTCATGCTGGATCCCCGCTCGCGGATCCTCCTGGAGGTCCTTCCCAAGCCCGAGGTCGAAGACCTCGTGCTCGAGGAGATTCCGGAGGTCTCTTACGACGATGTGGGTGGCCTCGACCGCCAGATCGAACAGATTGTCGATGCTGTCGAGTTGCCGTTCCTGCATCAGGACCTATTCGCCGAGTACGACCTACCGGCCCCTAAGGGGATCCTCTTATACGGGCCGCCTGGTTGTGGTAAGACGCTGATCGCCAAGGCGGTGGCGAACTCCTTGGCCGCCAAGGTGTCCGAGGTTTCCGGCGACGATGAGGCGCGGAGCTACTTCCTGAATATTAAGGGACCAGAACTGCTGAACAAGTACGTAGGTGAGACGGAACGCCAGATTCGTCTGGTATTCCAGCGAGCCCGCGAGAAGTCTGAGCAAGGCTGGCCAGTGATTGTTTTCTTCGACGAGATGGAGTCGTTGTTCCGAACCCGGGGGACTGGCATCAGCTCCGACATCGAGTCCACGATCGTCCCGCAGTTACTGGCCGAAATCGACGGGGTGGAGACACTGCGTAACGTCATCGTGATCGGGGCCTCCAACCGGGAGGACTTAATTGACCCGGCAATCCTGCGTCCCGGCCGACTCGACGTGAAGATCAAGATCGAGCGCCCGGACGCTACGGCCGCCGCAGCGATCTTCTCCCGGTATCTGGTTGGCGATCTGCCCATCGACGAGGGTCTGGTAGAGACGGTGGGGGGAGGCGACCGCAATAAGGCGGCCTTGGCCATGATCGATGAGACGGTGGCCGAGATGTATAGCGAAGATGAGCAGAACCGCTTCCTCGAGGTCACTTACCAGAACGGTGACAAGGAGGTTCTCTATTTTCGGGACTTCTCGTCGGGTGCGATGGTAGAGAACATCGTGCGGAGGGCGAAGAAGTTGGCTATCAAGCGGCAGTTGGCCGGTGGGGTGAAGGGCATCCGCACCGATGACATGGTGCAGTCGGTGCGTCAGGAGTTCACCGAACATGAGGACTTACCCAATACGACTAACCCGGACGATTGGGCCAAGATCTCGGGCAAGAAGGGGGAGCGGATCGTCTATGTCCGGACCCTCGTCTCTAAGAAGGCCGACGAGTCCGGAGGGCGGGCCATAGAGGGCATCGGCACCGGCCAGTACCTTTAGGCTCCGACGGCGTACGTCGACTCCGAGATCTCGCCCATGGCAGTCCCCAAAACTCTCGGTATCGAGACCGAGTACGGCATCGTCCACCGCGGCGTGGACCTGCCGAATCCGATCAGCGCCTCTTCGCTGCTCATCAATGCCTACCTGAGCGGCCGCGCTGAGCCAGGCTGCGGTCCGGGAGCGCCGCGAGTGGGCTGGGATTTCGTGGACGAGTCACCCTCCCTGGACGCACGGGGCTTCACCCCCTTGGACTCCGTTGCTCCGGAGATCGAGACCCACATGGTCAACGCTGTACTGACCAACGGCGCCAGGTACTACGTCGATCACGCTCATCCGGAGTTGAGTACTCCCGAGTGCGCTGATCCGTTATCGATCGTCCTCCAGGATCGGGCGGCCGAGTACATCATTGTGGAGTCCATGGCGGCAGCCAACGCTGTCCTCTCCGATGGTCAAGAACTGGTCGTCTACAAGAACAACTCTGACGGGAAGGGGAACAGCTACGGCTGTCACGAGAACTATCTGATGGACAGGGCTACGCCCTTCAGCCGGATTGTGAAACACGCCACCACCCATTTCGTGACCCGACAGGTCTTCACCGGCGCCGGCAAGGTGGGGTGTGAGCTGCCCTTCCGGGATCGGGAACAGGTCCCCTTTCAACTGACACAGCGTTCCGACTTCTTTGAGGAGGAGGTTGGGCTGGAGACCACGCTGAAGCGTCCCATAATTAACACTCGTGATGAACCTCACGCCGATCCGCTGCGATATCGACGCCTGCATGTCATCGTGGGCGACGCCAATCTCTGTGAGGTGGCCACCTTCCTTAAGGTGGGGAGCACGGCTCTGGTCCTAGCCATGGTTGAGGATGACCTCCTCGACCAACGACTAGCTGTGGTGGAGCCGGTGCAGGCGCTCCAGGCAGTCTCCTGGGACCTGACACTTTCCCATCCGTTGATGTTGGCCGACGGGCGGACGGCGACGGCTATTGAGGTCCAGTGGGAACTGCTGGCCGCTGCCCGCGGGTATCTAGACGACCGGGGGGACGCCATGGTTGGTGGTCCGATTGCTCATGAGGTGGTTAGACGCTGGGAATCTGTGCTCGCCGGGCTGGAAACTGACCCGGATTCCCTGAATGGGCAGGTGGATTGGGTGACGAAGCGGCGAGTCGTCGAGGGGGTTAGGGAACGCTATGGCCTAGATCCGACGGACTCGAAGTTGGCTGCTGTGGACCTCCAATACCACGATCTTCGCCCTGACCGCTCGCTGTTCGCCCGTCTGGGAGCCGAGACGCTGGTTGATCCGGAGGATGTCCGTAGGGCGGCTACTACGCCGCCGGTCGACACTCGGGCATATTTTCGAGGACGTTGCCTGTCTCTTTGGCCAGAGAGCATCGTCGCTGCGAACTGGGACTCGATGGTCTTTGAGACGGGTGGCGAGACACTGCGGCGGGTGCCCATGATGGAGCCGTCCCGTGGCACGGAGGAGCATGTGGGTACGCTCCTCGACACCTGCAAGACCGTTGAGGAACTCCTCGAGCGCCTGTCCACCTAAAGGTGATGGATCGACTCGGGGACGAAGGAAAGGGAGGGCGATGTCCGATCAGGAAAGGGCGGGACAGGATCGAAGGCGCACCGATGCCTCATCCTCCGATGAGGTTACCGACGAGACATCTGTGGCATCCAGTGCCACAGAGCGTGGTGAACGTCTCAAGAACGAACTTGATGAACTCCTTGACGAGATTGACGAGGTGCTGGAGACCAATGCTGAGGAGTTCGTGAAGAGCTATATCCAAAAGGGAGGGGAGTAACTCCGGTGGTTCTTCCGCTCTTTCGACCAGACGACGATCCGGGCCCGAGTTTTCTTGGGCTACTGGACCATTTTGGCATGGGGCCCCTTGATGCCTTTGTTCGGAGGGATAGGCGCCAAGCCGATGGCCTACCGATCGATGGATTGGAACGGCACTTGTCGCCGCACGCCACCACCTTGGTAGCCGTTCGCCACAGCGACGGCGTGATCATGGCCGGTGATCGACGTGCCACCTCGGGAAACCTCATCAGCCACCGCACGATCGAGAAGGTATTTCCTGCCGACCGACACTCGGGTGTGGCCATCAGCGGCACGGCGGGCATCGCCATGGAAATGGTTCGCCTCTTCCAAATGCAACTGGAGCACTACGAGAAGGTCGAGGGCTCCCCCCTGAGCCTCGAGGGCAAGGCCAACCAACTCAGCCAGATGGTCCGCAGCAACCTGGCGGCGGCCTTCCAGGGGCTCGGGGTGGTCCCGCTCTTCGCCGGCTGGGACGAGCGCCTCGGACGCGGCCGCCTCTTCCAG
>JASLKB010000057.1:5143-13221 GCA_030747775.1 Acidimicrobiales bacterium
ATTGGCTATGCAGGGTCTGGGTGTGGTGCCAATCTTCGCCGGCTACGACCACAGGCAGGAGGCTGGTCGGCTCTTCCAGTATGACCTGACAGGGGGTCGTTACGAGGAGCGCGATCACGCAGCTACAGGATCCGGGATGCTGCACGCCTCGACTGTGGTTAAGTTGCGTTACCGCGACGAGATGTCGGCTGAGGATGCGGTGGACGTAGTGGTGGAAGCGCTTTTCCAGGCAGCCGATGAGGACAGTGCTACTGGGGGGCCTGACCCGATCCGGGGTATTTACCCGGTGGTGGCCACTATTACGGCCGACGGGTTCCAGCGCCTGGATGACGACCTGGTGGCTGAGCGGACCTCAACTCTTTTGGCCTCCCTTGGTGGCGACGCGACAGGAGGGGGGGCGGTGTTATGAGCATGCCCATGTATGTCTCCCCTGAACAGTTGATGAAGGACAAGGCCGACTTTGCTCGTAAGGGGATCGCTCGGGGTAGGGCGGCCATCGGGTGCACGTTCGCTGACGGTGTACTCCTGTGCGCTGAGAACCCGTCTAACACCCTGCGCAAGGTAAGTGAGATTTACGACCGGATCGGCTTCGTGGGCGTGGGTCGCTACAACGAATTCGACAGTCTCCGGAAGGGCGGGGTGCGCCACGCTGACCTTAAGGGTTATGCCTACAGTCGTGAAGACGTCGACGCGCGGTCGTTGGCCAACCTCTATGCGGAGACGCTGGGGGGCTACTTCACCCACGAACCTAAGCCCCTCGAGATCGAGATGTTGGTCGGTGAGATGGGCGAGGAACCTGATGGCGACCAGTTATTTCACCTGCTTTATGACGGCACAGTCATGGACATGAGGACGTTTGCCGTGATTGGAGGCGAGGCTGAGACCATCAGGGCGCGACTGGCCGACGCTTGGTCACGGGATGCTGACCTCGGCGGTTCCGTCGCCGCAGCGGTGGCCGCCTTGGCGGGACCGGACCGGACTCTGGTTGCGGACGATCTTGAGGTGGCAGTCTTGGCCCGCGCTAACGGTCGACGTGCCTTCCGCCGAGTAGAGGGTGCTGAACTCACGGGCCTGTTGGCGTGAGCGGGCTACGACCCTGACCTGAAGGGCGAGGTCGAGGTGCAGCGCCGGATCTACGGGGTCGAAAACGAGTACGGCATTACCTGCACGGTCAACGGAACCCGTCGTCTTAGTCCTGATGAGGTTGCCCGGTACCTTTTCCGCAAGGTGGTCTCTTGGGGGCGGAGCTCCAACGTGTTCCTCGTGAACGGTGCCCGGTTGTATCTGGACGTGGGCTCCCACCCCGAGTACGCCACTCCTGAGTGTGACTCGGTACGACAGGTAGTGACGCACGACAAGGCTGGGGAGCGGATCCTTGAGCAACTGGCAGTAAGCGCTGAGGGTCGACTCCGTGAGGAGGGGATTGACGGTGACGTGTATTTGTTCAAGAACAACACAGATTCGGCCAACAACTCCTACGGCTGCCACGAGAACTACCTGACCACCCGGCGTGAGGAACAGGCAGAATACGACGAGGTCCTCATCCCGTTCCTGGTGACCCGACAGATCTGGGCTGGGGCCGGGAAGATCTACGAGAATGCCCGTGGCGGTGCGGGTTTCAGTATCAGCCAGCGGGCCGCCCACATCTGGGAGGGGGTTTCGAGCGCTACTACGCGGTCTCGTCCGATCATTAATTCTAGGGATGAACCTCATGCCGACGCCGAGCGTTTCCGGCGACTGCACGTGATCGTCGGCGATTCCAACATGAGCGAGTATGCGGGCTTTCTCAAGGTCGGGGCCTGCGGGTTAATCCTGCGAATGCTGGAAGAACCCAACGTCGTGTTCCGGGACATGACGCTCGAGAATCCAATCCGGGCAATTCGAGAGATCAGCAATGATTTGACCTGCCGTCGCCCGATACGTCTGGCCAGCGGACGGGAGATGAGCCCCTTGGACATCCAACGGGAGTTTTTAGATCGGGCATTGCGCTTCGCTGAGCATCGGGAGACCACCGACGAGGAGGAACAAGTCCTCGCAATGTGGAAGCACTGTCTGACCGGAATCGAGGATGACCCGCTCAGTTTGGATCGGGAGTGCGATTGGGTGGCTAAGTATCACCTCGTGGAGGCCTACCGGAGTCGACACGGGCTCGCTCTGTCCGATCCTCGGGTTCTGTTGCTAGACCTCCAATACCACGATGTGGACCGCCGGCGCGGTCTCTACTACCGGATGCAGAACCGGGGTTTGATGGAGCGCACGACGACCGATCGGGATATCGCCATGGCGGTGGAGGAGGCGCCGACCACCACGCGGGCGCGTCTCCGCGGTGACTTCATTCGTCGGGCGAAGGAACGACGACGAGACTTTACGGTGGACTGGGTGCACCTGAAGTTGAATGACCAGGCGCAGCGGACTGTGCTCTGCAAGGATCCGTTCCGGTCGGCGGACGAGCGGGTTGACAAGTTGATTGAATCGCTCTGACGAAACGATGATCCCTGGTATCTGCTTGTCGGGAATTAGGACTACCTGCGTAGCGGGCTACCCCCGTTGGACGTAAGGTCCGCTTGTGGCCGGCATGGTCAAACTCGAACGACTGTTGAACCTGTTCACGGTGTTGCTGCAGGCGACCCGGCCGCTCACCCGTGACGAGATACGAGATTCTCTGCCGAAAGGTGCGTATTCCACTGACGAGGTGGCCTTTCTCAGAACATTCGATCGGGACAAGAATGACTTGCGCGATCTTGGTGTGGATCTGCTATTGGCGTTGGCGCCAAACGAATATCCACCTAAGGACGGCTATTGGATCGACCGTGAGGCGTACGGAGTGGTCGTGCCGGTGCTGGATCCCGAGGAGTCGACGAGCCTGGCGCTGGCAACGGCCATCGTTCGGATCGACCCAAATCGCCCCGGTGGCCCCGTCTGGCTTTTGGATGAGGGGCCCGATGACGACGTGGATGCAATCGAGATGCCGGGAACCGATATCCCGTCCAGTCCCGATGTCCGGAGACTCATGGAGGCTGTGATTGAACGGCGTGTGGTGGGCTTCGACTACCGGGGTGAGGAGCGGACCGTTGAGCCCCACCGTCTGACCTTCGCAAAGGGGCGCTGGCAGTTGACGGGACACGATCGTCTCCGTAGCGCCGTCCGGCAGTTTCGGAGCGACCGGATAGAGGGCGAGGTGACGGTATCGGACGAGACGTACGATCGGCCGGGGGTGACTCGAGAGGTCGAGATCGATCACGCCTGGCGGTTCGGAGGTCAGTCCGCTGGGGACGAGGCTGCTCTCACCGTCCGAATCCGGGTAGATGCACGGCATGTGGCATGGGTTGAAGGTTTCCTCGGTGGTGATGCTGAGATCGAACGCGCCGACGACGGAACGGCAATCGTGGTCGAAAAAGTTCGCGACCTGGCGGCTTTCCGCTCCTTTGTGTTGACCTTTCTCGACGGAGCCGAGGTCATCGGACCGGCCGCGGCCCGAGCGGACATGGTGGCTTGGCTGGAGGGTATGGCCGGGTCGGCTGATCATTGCGATGAAGATGGATCGACATGCCGAGCCTGAACGCGGTTGAGAGGGCGGGCCGCCTCCTCAACCTCATCCCGTGGGTCGAAAAGAGAGGTTCGGTTGGAGCGTCGATCGAGGAGTTGGCGCGTGCTTTCGAGTATCCGGTTGCCACACTTGTGGCCGACCTGACCGAGGTCGTGAACTTCGTGACCGGGGACCGTTACGGCCTGTATGGAGATCTGGTCTTCGACGTAGTGGTGGCCGACGGGCGGGTCTGGGTCAACCGCAACGACCTCCTGGGGAGGCCATTGAGCGTGGACCGTGTGGCCCTAGTGTCGGCGGTGGCTGCAGGTCGCACGGTGATTGGACAACTGTCGGTGGATCATGATCCGGATGCCGAGATGGGACCCCTAGCACGGGCGGTGGCCAAACTGTCGGTGGCCCTTGGGGCGGGGTCCGAATCCGTCGAAGTACGACTGCGGTCGTCGGCTGACGGCTATCTGGAGGTTCTGCAAAGGGCAATATCTGAGGGTCGGTGTGTTGAACTGACATACCACTCGTACGGGCGGGATGTGGAGACAACGCGGGTGATTGAACCACACCGCTGTCTTTATGATGGGTTCTGGTACCTCGTCGCGTATTGTCGCTCGGCTGGAGCGATGCGGTCTTTCCGTCTGGACCGGGTCCGAGAACTTACTGCCGTTGAGGAGATGTTCTCCCCGCTGGAGGACCTTGAGCTGGCTATGGACGGCATCCCGGTGGATGGGAGCATTCCCGAGGTGGTCCTGGACCTGGACGATTCGGCCCGATGGGTGGCTGAGCAGTATCCAAATCGTGGTATCGAAGAGATTGAGGGTGGACTTCGTGTTGTGCTCCCGGTGACGGCGGAACGGTGGCTTGAACGCCTGCTGTTGCGCTTAGGGTCCGCGGCCCGGATTGTTGAGGCGCCTGAGGGGCTGGGTGAGGACCTTCGCCGTGCCGCGGCCACACGGATTCTTGCGCGCTACCGTTGACCGGCGACACCGGCGTCTGGCTAGGTAGCGCTAGGTTCGGTTTGTGACCGACGAGACTCCTGCAGACTCCTCCTCGGAGGCACCCGAGAACTCAGGAATCGTCAGTTCGGACCCAGGGTGGACTGACGATCTTCTGGAACGAGCCAGGGAGCGATCGGCATCTGGCAGGGGAGAGCCAGATTCGATGTCCAGGCCCATCGGCGAGCCTGCGACGGCGCCAGAGGTCGGTTCGACTGCGATCGATAGACCATTGGCCGATGGCAGTGTGGAGGGTGGATCTGCGATGGCGGCCTCGTGGCCGTACTTGGGTAGCCGTGCTGATCTGGAGGGCGAACAGCGGCCTGTTTCGGCGGCATCCGCCGAAACGTCCATTCCCTCGACCCTGCCTGCGGAAATCGGTCAATCCGTGCCGGAAGTGGTGGATCTCGGCATTCCGGATCGGCTAGTGGGCGCCCGCCGGACCTTGATCGAGTGGGGGGCAGTGATCGTTGGCGCCCTCGCCTTGGCTCTACTAGTTAGAACTTTTTTGTTTGGGGCTTACTACATTCCGACACCGTCAATGGAGCCGACCTTGTCGGCAGGTGACCGGATCATCGTAAATAAGGTGAGCTATCGCCTCCATGACGTAAATCGTGGTGACCTCGTGGTGTTCAGCCCGGTGGATCCAGTGCCCGCGCTCGGGACGGACGATCTCATTAAACGGGTGATTGGTTTGCCCGGAGAAACTGTCATGTTGGATGCAGGCCGAGTGATTATTGACGGAGGCCTACTCCTCGAGCCCTACCTGAGCGCTCCAGATGTCACGGAGGGAATGATCTCTGGGGTGGGATGCATCGGATCGGTGGTCGGCGTATGCACAGTTCCAGCCGGCCACGTCTTCGTGATGGGAGACAATCGCGGGAACTCCCGCGATAGTCGATTCTTTGGCCCCGTGCCCATCGACTCAATCGCCGGACGGGCGTTCATCCGAGTTTGGCCGTTGCGAGCGTTGGATCGACTCTGACCGGTATCCAAGTAGCGAACGACGGCCTGGGCTCAAGATCGGGTCGCGGCCAGTCCGTCGGTCAGACGATCTACGTGGTCGCCGTAGATACCGTCTAGACCGAGGGCCAGTAGGCGGTCGATCTGCCGACGGTGTTGGGCATCCCATCCTAAGCAGGCCAGTTCGAACCGCCGGAAGAGCTTCACCAGCCCGGCAGACCACTCTGCCTCTGGAAGGTTCACACCGTCGATTCCAGCCGACACCAACTCCGCTGCGTGGCGTTCAAGAGACGTACTGATCCGGTCAACGCTGGTCGAGTGAACGAGGTGGACCTGTGGGTCCAGGTCTCGCCACGAGGCCACGATCTCGTAGTTGGGATGGCAGAGCCAGAGACGCCCGGTGGTCTCATGGGCGGTAGCCAGTTCAACGACTGGAGTCGCGGCCGCGGGGTCCTTCACGTCAAGGGAGATCGCCAGACCGGCCTCGACCTCGGTTAGAAGTGTTGCCAGCGTCGGAATCGTCGTCGGTACCTGGCCGAGGTTGATGGTGGAGATGGCCTTCCGGCGGGGCCAGCGACCGATCATGCCGTCGTGGTCCAGTACAGGAGTGCCATCGGCAGTGCACCAGACATCACTTTCTAGTCCAGTGGCCCCTAGACGCACGGCCAGTCGGAAAGCCTCCATGGTGTTCTCCGGAGCGTGGGCTCGGCCGCCGCGGTGAGCAAAGAGGATGGGTGGCGAGAGGGACACGCCGACATCATGGCGGGCAGGAGCGCCTGAGCGGTCGACGCCTAGGCTCGTTCCCTATGGGAAACCTCGGCGGCGGTGAAGTTCTCGTCATTCTGGTCTTTGGGTTGTTAGTCCTCGGGCCGGCTCGCCTCGGCGTGGTGGTCCAGCAAATCGGCCGGATCGTGGGTCAGGTTCGTCGTGTGGCGGGAGGCTTCCAGGAAGAACTCCGAGACCTGGTTGAGGATCCCTCAATCGAGGCCTTGGCCCGTGAGCGAGGTCGACAGGTCGTGGAAGCCGGCCCGGAGTCAGTCGTCGAAGCTGTCCCGGAATCGGACTTCGATGCCTGAGGTCGCTGGTCGAATGCCTCTAGTTGCACACCTAGAGGAGTTGCGTAGTCGCCTCCTCCGCTCGGTGGCGGCCATTGTCGTATGTGCTGTGGCTTGTTGGATCCTCTATCCCCAGATCCTTGACCTGTTACTTGATCCGTACTGCCGAATCCGAGATGGACTTGGGAGCCAGACAGCGTTTGGTGACGGCTGCGAGCTATTGGTGACGGACCCCCTTGAGCCTTTCTCGGTGCGCATGATGGTGGCTGGCTACGGAGGTGTCGCTCTATCTATGCCTGTACTTCTCTGGCAGGTATGGCGCTTTGTTGCGCCGGGGCTCTACAAACGAGAACGCCGTTGGGCGGTGCCGTTCGTGGCCAGTGGCGTGACCCTGTTCGTTGGAGGCTGCTGGTTGGCCTACTGGAGTATTCCCCGGGCACTGGACTTCTTGGTTGGCATTGGTGGCCCGGATCTGGTGAGCGTGTTCTCGCCGGCCCGGTACCTCAGCTTCGTCGTGAAGATGACACTGGCCTTTGGTATTGGTTTCGAGTTCCCGCTAATTTTGATCTTTCTTCAGTTGGTTGGGGTGGTAACTCCAGCTGCCTTACGGCATGTTCGCCGGTACGCCGCAGTCGGGATTGTGGCCCTGGTAGCTGTACTGACGCCGAGCGGGGATCCGTTCACCCTGTTGGTCTTGTCGGTGCCAATGCTCTTGTTCTATGAATTGGCCATCCTGGCTGGGGTGCTCCGGAACCGTCGGCGGGCCGATTGAGCGCCGAGCGGTCGTTCACGCTGGACCGATTTCAGGAGCAGGCCATCGCCGCGATTGATGCAGGTCAGTCGGTCCTCGTGGCGGCCCCCACATCAAGTGGCAAGACGGTGGTGGCCGAACGGGCGGTGGAGTTGGCTTTGTCTGCAGGACGACGCGCGTTCTATACCGCGCCCATCAAGGCCCTCTCCAACCAGAAGTACCGGGATCTAAGTCGAATGTTCGGGCAGGAGAGGGTCGGCCTGATGACTGGCGATCAAGTCTTGGCTCCTGAGGCCCCGGTGGTAGTGATGACCACCGAGGTGCTCCGCAACATGCTCTACGCAGGCAGCGATGCCGTGGCTGACCTAGCGTGGGTGGTACTCGATGAGGTCCACTTCCTTGAAGACCCTTATCGGGGCGCCGTCTGGGAGGAGGTGCTCCTGCACTTGGCGCCGTCGGTCGGGATTGTGGCGCTGTCGGCGACCGTGTCCAACGCCTCCGAATTGGGTGATTGGGTTACGTCGATTCGAGGACCGACCGAGGTAATCGTGGAAACCCGACGTCCGGTCAAGCTTCGTACCCATTATCTGGTCGCTGAACGTGGCCGTCGAAGCACTGGTCGTCGCTTACACCGCACGTCGCTTCTGGCTAAGGGTGGGAAACCGAACCGAGAGGCTCGACGATTCGACCTCGATGACGGGCAGGGCTATGGGCGGGGGAGGGGTGGTCCATGGGTTCCCCCTCGTCGAAACGAGGTGGTGGCGGAACTGGCCGGT
>JASLKB010000058.1 GCA_030747775.1 Acidimicrobiales bacterium
CGGCCGTGGTCGGGATGAACGCCTGGTGGACCGGCCCCGAGATGGAGTTCGGGTTGTCCGATTCGGCACCGAAGGTCCTGTTGTGCGACGGCGAACGGTTCGAGAGGGTGACGCCTCACCTCGACGTGCTGCGGGCCGACCGATCGCTCCACGTCGTAGCCACCCGGGCCGACGGGGTCGATCTGGGCCATGACGCCGCCCACTGGGCGGACGCCCTGGCCGGGGCGGTCGATCTGCCGGCACCACCACCCGTGGCCATCGACACCGACGACGATGCCTGCGTCTTCTACACCTCGGGCACCACCGGGCACCCCAAGGGTGCCGTGCTGACCCATCGGGGTGCGGTGTCCAACCTGCTGAACCTGGCCTTCTGGCAGACGATGCAGGCGAGCGCCGAGGCCAAGGCCGTGGCGGCTGGTGAGCCGCCGGCCGGGTCGGACAAGCAGACCGGCGACGCCATGCCCGGCTCCGTGCTGGGCGTGCCGCTGTTCCACGTGACGGGCTGCAACTGCTGCCTGCACCCGGTCACAGCGGTGGGCGGAAAGCTCGTGCTGATGCACCGCTGGGACCCTGAGGTGGCCCTGGAACTCATCGAACGGGAGCGACCGACGACGTTCACCGGCGTGCCCACCATGGCCCGCGAGCTCATCAACAGCCCTGATTTCGCCACCCGGGACACGTCCAGCATCATGACGCTCGGCGGTGGCGGTGCGGCCGTGCAGCCCGACCTGGTCCAGAAGATCGAAGACCGGATGGAAGGCCGCCCCAGCACCGGCTATGGCCTCACCGAGACCAATGGCGTCGTCACCATCAACGCCGGCCAGTACTTCCTGGCCAAGCCGGCTTCGGCCGGGTCGCCGTGTCCGGTCATGGAGGCTCGCATCGTGGCCGAGGACGGCACCGACCAGCCGCCGGGAGGCCACGGAGAACTGTGGGTGCGTGGCGGGAACGTCTTCCGGGGCTACCTGAACCGTCCGGAGGCCAACGCTGAGGTGCTGACCGACGGCTGGTTCCACACTGGAGACATCGGCTATCTCGACGAGGACGGCTTCCTGTTCCTGGTCGACCGGGCCAAGGACATGGTCCTCCGCAGTGGCGAGAACGTGTACTGCGCGGAGGTGGAGGCCGCCATCTACGAGCACCCGGCCGTCGCCGAGGCAGCAGTCTTCGCCGTGCCCGACGAGCGGCACGGCGAGGTCGTCGGCGTGGCTGTCGTGCTCCTACCCGACGCCGAGTTGACGGCTGCCGACCTGCAGGCCCACACTCGCACCCTCATCGCAGGGTTCAAGGTGCCCGAGCACATCTGGTTCCGCGACGAGTCGTTGCCCCGCAACGCCAACGGTAAGTTCGTCAAGCGCCAACTCCGCGAAGACCTGGTCGGAACACCCACGGCCGTCTGAGCCGACTGCAATTCGAAGAGGAGATTCGTGTCGGTCGAAGCCACAGAGCAAGGGGAGGGTGGCGCCGAGGCCCCCGATCCCATGGAACGGGTAATGGCCCTTATGGCCCCCGGTGCTCCATTCGAGATGGGTACCGAGGAGGTTCTTGGCGAGGAGATGCAGGTCTTCGTCCAACGACTCGGCTCGCTACGCGACCTGCTGGCATCGTCGACCGGTTACGGCGACGTCGACTATGCGGTATTCCACGACGGGGACCGGCGCATTGCCCTGTCCTTCGCCGACAACGTCCGCCGGGTCGCCTCGGTGGCCGCTGCACTGTCCGAGCGCGGGATCGGCGCTGGTGACCGGGTGGCCATCCTGGCCGCCAACCGCCCGGAATGGACGTTGACGTTCTGGGCCACCGTGTCTCTGGGGGCGGTGGCCGTGGCCTGCAACGGATGGTGGACGCGCGACGAGATCGAACACGCGCTGGGTCGGACCCGCCCGTCGCTGCTGGTGGCCGACCATGCCCGCATCGAGCGCCTCCAAGGCGCCGATCCGGGCATGCCCGTGGTGGTCATGGAGGACGACTTCGATGCCTTGGTCGACTTCGCCCCTGATGCCGACCTGCCCGACGTCGCCATCGACGAGGACCAGCCGGCGTTGATGCAGTTCACCTCGGGAACCACGGGGCGCCCCAAGGCCGCGGTGCTGAGCCACCGGAGCCTGGTTGGCTTCGTCCAGATCGTCATCTTCCTCGGTGCCGCCCAAGGGGCACAGGTCGGCGCCTCGACCTCGGGAGCGGCGCGCCCTCGGTTGGCCGTGTTCCCGATGTTCCACATCTCGGGGCTGCAGAGCGCCAGCATCACCCCCATGGCCACGGGCGCCGGCAACGTCTGGCCCATGGGCCGATTCGACCCGGCGATGGTGATCCGGCTCACAACCGAAGAGCGCATCTACGCCTGGAACGGGACGGCGACCCATATCTTCCGGTTGCTGGAACACCCCGACATCGAAGACCTCGACGTGAGCCTCGTAGAGACCGTCGCCATCGGCGGATCAGCCACCACCCCCGAGCTCCTTCGGGCCACTGAGGAGCGGTTCCCGCATCTGGTGAACACCTTTACGTCGGGCTACGGGTCGACGGAGGCCGGCGGCATGGTCAGCCACGCCAGCAACGAGATGCTTCGGGCGAACGCCGACAGCATCGGCATGGCCATGCCCACGGTGTCGCTCAAGGTCGTCGACGAGGACGGTGCTGAACTTCCTGAGGGGGAGAGCGGTGCCATCTGCGTGCGCAGCCCGCTCACCATGATCGGCTACTGGGAGGACGCCGAGGCCACTAACGAGGCCCTCTTGGAAGGCCGATGGTTGAAGACCGGAGACTACGGGCGCCTCGAGGGCGGCCAACTGTTCCTGTCCAGCCGGTTGCGCGACCTGATCCTCCGGGGCGGCGAGAATGTCTATCCGGGCGAGGTCGAGGCCCGACTGGAGATGCATCCGGCGGTCGTGGAGTGCGCCGTCGATGGGGTTGACCACCGCACTCTGGGCCAGGAGGTCAAGGCTTATGTGGTGGTCCGGCCGGACATGGCGCTCGACCTGGACGAGGTTCGGGTGTTTTGTGGTGAGACGCTCGCCCCCTACAAGTTGCCTGATCACCTCGAAGTGTTGTCCGAGCCGCTGCCCCGCAACGCTTCAGGCAAGGTCGTCAAGGCCGTACTTCGAGGCGAAGCCACACAGACTTTCGTCGAGTAGGCCCCATGGCTAAGCACGCACGCGATGAGCGCCAGGCCCTGTGTGACCTGCTATCGGAGGTCGGCCCTGACGCGCCGACGTTGTGCGCCGGATGGAGGACCCGGCATCTAGCCGCCCACCTGGTACTACGGGAGCGACGCCCCGATGTCGGCCCCGGCCTAGTCTTCGGCGGTTCGTTCGCTCGGCACACAGCCCGGGTAACGGAGCACCTGGCAGGGCGGCCCGACTGGGACCGTCTCGTCGGCCGCCTGCGGTCCGGGCCGCCGGCGGTCCTGAGACCGGTCGACGATCCGATGAACCTCATCGAGTTCTTCGTCCACCACGAGGACGTCCGCCGGGCTGTCGACGGTTGGACCCCACGGGTACTGGCGGGCGACGTCGACGACGCACTCTGGCGGTTCCAGCGAGGACGAACCTCGATGCAGGTCCGGCAGATCCGCGACGTCGACCTGTCGATCGCTCGACCCGGACACGATCCGGTCACCGTAGGTCGACGACGGTCACCGGAAGCGGGTCGACCAGTGACAGTCACCGGAGAGCCGGGCGAACTGGCCCTTTACTTCTTCGGACGCCGAAACCACGCCGTGGTCGACCTGACCGGCGATGACGACGGCGTGGCTGAGGTCCGCTCGGCGACATTCGGGCTCTGACCACCATGGGCCGCCGTCGTGCGTCCGACCATCCGTGTCTGGTTGTCTGCCCGCCGGGCCTCGAGGATCTCGTGGTCGACGAACTGGTGGCCCTCGGTGCTCGGCCTGAGCGGACCGGGCGGGGAAGTGTGTCAGTGGGACTTACGACTCGGCGCCTCTACGCCGCCAACCTCTTTCTCCGGTGCGCGACCCGAGTCCTGGTGCGGATCGACCGGTTCACCGCACGGTCGTTCGCCGACCTGGAGCGGCAGATCACCGCCATCGACTGGTCGCCGTGGCTGCCCAGCGGTGCCGTTCCCCGATTTCGGGTGACGACCCGGCACTCGAGGCTCTGGCACGACGGGGCGGTGGGTGAACGCTTCGTTGCCGCCTTCCCGACTAGGGGCGATCGCGATGACGATCGGGTCAACCCTGACCCCGGGGTCGAGGTGGAGGGTGACGATGGTGGAACCGGTCCGCTGGTCGTTGTGCGGGGCCTGGATGACCGGTTCACCGTCAGTGTGGATGCCTCGGGTGCCCCTCTCCATGAACGCGGCTGGCGGCAGGCCACGGCGAAGGCGCCGCTGCGGGAATCGGTGGCCGCCGGCCTTCTCGCCTCGGCGGGCTGGGATCCGTCGTCAGCCCTGGTCGATCCCATGTGCGGGTCAGGCACCATTGCCATCGAGGCGGCTCTGCTCGCCGCCGGGACGCCAGCTGCAGCGGGCCGCGACCTGGCCCTCCGGGCATGGCCCTCGTTCGAACCGGGCACCTGGGCCAGTGTGGGCGCCGACGCCGACCAGCTCCGGGCCGAGGCGCCGGTGCCCGACGGTAACGACTTGCCGCGCATCGTGGCTGCCGACCGGGATGCCGGAGCGGTGGAGGCTGCCCGGGCCAATGCCGAACGGGCCGGCGTAGCCGACCGCATCGAGTTCCGGGTAGCGCCAGTGGCGGCCCTCGAGCCACCGACCGGCACGCCTCCATCCGGGTCGACGGGCCTAGTGGCCACCAACCCGCCGTGGGGTGGCCGGGTTGGTGGAGGCGACCTTCGGAACCTCTACGCCACGCTCGGCAACGTCGCTGCCGAGCGCCATCCGGGCTGGGAGATCGGGGTGCTGGTCGCCGACCGTTCCCTGGCCCGGCAGGTCAGGCCTGGGCTCGGCGAGCGTCTGCACCTGGAACTTGGTGGCCGATCGGCCCACTGGCTGGTCGGGCGCCTGCCATCCTGACGGCGCTCCAGGCTTTACGAGGTGCCGACCGGTGGTGGGATGCGGTATTCCGGGTCGGCCGTCCGCGGCGGGTCGCGTCGTGCCAGTGCGGCACTCACCGAGTCAGCCAGCCCTGTTTCCTTGGCCGCTACGTGTGCCAGATCGCGCTCGGCGAACTCGGGCATGACCTCGCGGGCGAACAGCTCTATCGATTCGCAGATGTGCTCGTGACGGTTGTGCCCGGCCTGACTGATGAAGATGACCTGGTCCACGCCGGCCGCTTCATAGTCGAGGAGCAGGTCCCGTATCTGGTCCGGTGTGCCGATAGCGCCGCGTAGGGAGGCGACGCCCTCGTCTATTCCATCGACCTCCTTCGTCATTCGGGCCCGGAGGCCCACACCGACCTGGGCGGCTGCCTCCCGGTCGAAGCCAAAGAGAGTGCGGTTGGCCAGGAACTGCTCGTAGATGTCGGTCACTCCGGGCTGGTGGTTGCCGAATCCGTAGAAATGCCCCAGGGAGTACCCGAAGAAGTGGGCACCGTCGAGGCCCCGGTCGATGGCCTCCTCTTCGTCCTCGTGGCACATGAACGGCAGAGCGCAGGCGATGTTGGCGTTGACCGAGAACCCGGCCGGTACGCAGGCGTCGGACCGGATGATGTCGTAGTACTCGCCCACCCACTCCTCGGCCTCACCGGGCTCCACGAACCCGAACGACAGGGCACCGATGCCCTTGGCGGCGGCCAGGCGGATGGTCTCGCGTTGGGTGCAAGCCACCCACAGCGGGGGGTGGGGTCGCTGGAACGGTTTGGGCACCACGTTGCGGGGCGGCATTTGCAGCCACGGTCCGTCCCAGCCGGCGAAGGGCTCTTCGACCATCATCCGGGTAGCTGCCTCGATGTGGTCCAACCACTGGTCTCGCTTGGTGTCTCGATCGACCCCGAAGCCGTCCAATTCGGCGTTGGAGGAAGACTCCCCGGTTCCGAAGTCGACCCGACCGTCTGACAGCAGATCCAGGGTGTTGATGCGTTCCACGACCCGGGCGGTGTGGTTGTAGGCCCCGGGGAGCAGGACGATTCCGTGGCCCAGTCGGATGCGC
The DNA here is from genome assembly GCA_030747775.1 of Acidimicrobiales bacterium. GTDB lineage: Bacteria > Actinomycetota > Acidimicrobiia > Acidimicrobiales > MedAcidi-G1 > UBA9410. Next base: position 6,064 of record JASLKB010000058.1, read on the forward strand.
GAGGTGCGTTGGCTGGCCGCGGCCAAGAACACCTCGGGGGCCGAACTGTGGCTGTACTCCTCGAGGAAGTGGTGCTCGACCTCCCACACGTGGTCGAAACCCAGGCGGTCTGCCAACTCCACCTGGTCGAGGGCGTCCTTGAACAGGCGGTGTTCGTCGCCTTCGCCCCATGGGCGGGCGATCTGATGCTCGTAGAACAAGCCGAACTTCATGGCGGGAAGCCTATGGGCGCTTGCCCGACCGGGCCGGGTCGGGAGGGGGAGCCCTAGGGTCGCCTTATGGTGGTTCGGCTGTGGTGACGGTGGTGGAGAGGCGGGGGCTACCCAGGCCGATCCTGATACTGGTAGGGATCCTCGTGGTGGCCGTCGCCGTCTGGTGGTTCCTCGTGCGGTCCGATGCGCCACCCGCCCCGGATCTGGCCACGGCGGTCGAGACCGCCGCGGCCGCCCAGGCCACGACTACCGCTGCTCCGGCTACGACTACTGCTGCTCCGGCTACGACTACTGCTGCTCCGGCTACGACTACTGCTGCTCCGGCTACGACTACTGCTGCTCCGGCTACGACTACCGCTGCTCCGGCCACGACCACCGCTGCTCCGGCCGCCGACCCGTCGGGAACGTGGACCGTGGACCCCGACATCGGATCGTTCCAAGACTTCACCTCGAGTTGGGTGGGCTATCGGATCGACGAGGAACTGGGGAGGGGCATCGGAGCTACGACAGCCGTGGGTCGCACACCGTTGGTGACTGGGACCGTGGAGGTCCGCAGCGGTGTCGCAGCATCCGCACAGGTCACGGCGGATCTTCGTGGCCTGACATCCGACCGGGTCCACCGGGACGGGAAGGTCTTCGAGGTTCTCCATGTCGACCGGCATCCCGAGGCCGTGTTCGTGATGGCCGATCCGGTTCCCCTGACCGCTGGAGCCACCGAGATGTCCGCCACGGTGCCCGGCACCCTGACCGTCAACGGTGTGTCGGTAGCCGTCGAGGCGGCCCTCGAGGTCACCCTGGTGGGTGACGTCTTGGCTGTGGTGGGAACCCTGCCGGTGGTGCTGGCCGACCACGACGTGGTAGCGCCCAGTGCATCCATCGTGATCTCGGTAGCCGATAGTGGCGTGGTGGAATTTCAACTGTTCCTCACCCGCGCTGTGGGAGGCACCGGGTGACTGGAGAGTCCCTCCACGTCACTAACCCGTTCTCGGCGCTCCGCTACCCGGCCTTCGCCCGCTTCGCCCTGGGGTCGACCTTTTGTGGTGTCGCCCAGTTCCTGGCTGGTCTGGCCACCCCGTTCCTGATCAACCAACTCACCGACTCCAACTCGTGGGTTGGTGCGGCCTCGTTCGCCGCTCTTCTCCCGGCCGTCATCGGCACACCGTTCGCCGGCGCTTTGGCCGACCAGATGGACCGTCGTCTGCTCCTGCTTGCCGGGATCGGGTTGCAGAGTCTGGTCATGGTGGCCATCGTGGTGCTGTACGCGTCCGACCGCCTCACCCCTTGGTTCATCCTGGGCCTGAACTTCGTCGGGGGGTCGGCGTCGTCGTTCCTTTGGGCACCGACCCAGTCGTTGGCCGCCGTCCTAGTACCCAGGGAGTCACTGGCCGCCGCGGTACGCATGGTGTCCATCACGTTCACCGTGGCTCGGTCCGTGGGACCGGTGGTGGCCGCCCTGACGCTGGCCTTCGGGGGTCCCGGTCTGGCATTCTCCGTGGCCTTAGGTATCTACCTGGTTGGTTTCAGCGTGCTGACCACCGTCCGGACAGGGTGGTCGCCAACCGGTGGCGGCGGCTCGCTTCGATCGCAATTGGGCGACGGGATCGCCTACGTCCGGGCCCGACCCGAGATGCGGCTCGCCTTTCGGCTGGCCTTCACAGTGGCTTCGCTCGGTGCGGTGTTCGCCTTCTCGCTGACCGCCGGGGTGGCCGACGACCTGTACGGCCTAGGCGGCGGTGGCCTCGGGGTTCTGGCCACCAGTGCGGGCGTGGGTTCGCTGCTGGCCAGTGCCTACATCAGCGGGCCCGGTTCCCGGGTGGCTCGTTCGATCATGGAGCACCGCAACATCCTTTTGTACGGGTTCGGGCTGGTGTTGGTGGCGTCCACGGGTTGGATGGCTGTCGGGATCGTTGGCTACCTATGTATGGGCGCGGCCCACATGCTCCACGGGACGACGCTCAGCACGGCCTTGCAGATACGGGTCGACGATGCGTATCGGGGTCGGGTCATGTCTGTTTTCCTAGTGGCTGTCCTGAGTGGGATCCCGCTGGGTGGCCTGGCCTTCGGCATCCTCAGTGACCTGGTGGGTTTGCGCTGGGTGGCCCTCGGAGCCGGCTGCCTGCTGGTTATTCACGCCCTGGCCTTCCACCATCGGGGCCTGTTGGCCATGCTGGACAACGAAGTCGAGGTCGATAGAGGGGAATCCGACAGCGATCCGGTTGCCGAGACGCTCGATTCGGGGGATGATCAACCTACGGACGACTGATCCAGTGATCGTCCGTGAGGAGGGGAGGGTCCGTGTCCGATAGTTCGTCCGAGCGTTTACTAGCCGTGGTTGACGCCCTTGATGCGTTGGCTCGTGAACAGACCCCGGTTGAGGCGGCCGAGTCGCTGGACCCCGCGGTGCTGCAGGCCTTCTGGAGGGAGTGGCCCCACACCAGCGTGTGGGCCGGCAACCTGTGGCGCGCCCTGAACCGGGATCTGGAGGTCCCGGCAGGAGCCCGAGATGATCGCGAAGTTGATGAGGTCGGAGGGAGCGGCTGATGGTCGCTCTCGCCGATGTAATGAGCAAAGAGGTCGTCAGTCTGCCGCCCGATTCGACCGTCAGTGACGCCGCCCGGGTGATGGTTCGGGGTGGCTTCGGTTCGGTAGTCATCGTCCAGGGGCGGATGCTGCTTGGCATCCTCACTGAGCGCGACGTCTTGCGGGCCGCTGCCGAAGAAGATGACTTGCGAGCGGCCCGGGTGGACCGGTGGATGACCGAGGACCCCGATACGGCGCTGCCGGACCTCGATACTGAGGAGGCGGCGAGCCTGATGTTGAGCCGCGGCTATCGGCATCTCCCGGTAGAGGTCGACGGCGAACTACTCGGCATGGTCAGTTTGCGCGACGTACTGAGCGCTCGCATCGCTCAGCGTTGACCCCAGCCGGGGCACTGATGGACGCCGCAGATCGTCAGGAGCGCGCGCGTCGCGTCAACGCCGCGTGGACGGCGCCATTGGTCTACGGCGCGGTTCGGTTCCTCGTCTGGATCCTGCTCTGGCCGTATTTCCGAACCCGTACGGTCGGCCGCCAGCACATCCCGGCTGACGGGCCGGTCATCCTGGCGCCCGTCCACCGCTCAAACCTTGATTCGCTGATGCTTTCGCCGCTGATACCGCGACGACTCCGGGCCCTGGCCAAGGAGAGTCTGTTCAAGGTGCGGCCTCTGGCCTGGGTTATCGCTTCGCTAGGTGCCTTCCCGGTGCACCGTGAGAGCGCTGACCGAGAATCAATGCGCATCGCTCGGGAACTGTTGAACGATGGGAACCTCCTGCTGGTCTTCCCGGAAGGGAAGCGCCATGAGGGTCAGGCCATTGGTGAACTATTCGATGGCACGGCGTGGCTGGCCGCCAAGACCCAGTCGTGCGTGGTGCCCGTAGGCATCGCCGGGACCGGTGAAGCCATGCCCACCGGGGCCCGCCTTCCCCGGCCGACACGGGTGCGTATCGTGATCGGGCCACCGATAGATCCACCCGAGCCGAAGGGAGCCCGGAGCGCGCTACGGACTTGGACTGAGGGGCTGACTGGTGCCCTTCAGGCCGTCCAGGATGAGGCGGTGGTACGCGCCCGAGCCTGAAACGGTTCCGATACTGGTTCGAGAACCCGGAGATGCAATGGTCCGGCAGATGCGGGACCGGGTTGTGGTGGGGCGGAGTGCAGCGGTCGGAGCAGTGGGCTTCATGGCTGTCGGCCCCAGCATCGTCAAGAAGGTCGAGATGGGGGAGATGGCCTTCGTCTTCTGGCGGCTCAGTGCCGCTGCCGCCTTCTACGCCCTCGTCCTCGTCCTGGTGGGCAACCGGCTCCGGTGGGAGGATCTGCGTCGCTCCATGGTGGGTGGCCTGCTCTTCGCCATCAACCTGGTGTTCTTCATCCTTTCCATGCGTCGGACCAGTGCCGTCAACGCGGTGGTGATCGCCTCTCTGCAGCCGGTGTTGCTGCTGGCTGTCGGCCACCGGTTGTTCGGCGAGCGCCCTCACCGGTCGGTCTACATCGGTGCGGTTGTGGCTTTCGGCGGAGTGGTGGTGGCCATGGCTGGATCGGGGGCCAGCGAGGTGGCTACCTGGTCGGGGGACCTGCTGGCAGTTGTCACCATGGTCCTGTTCGCCGCCTACTACGTGGTCTCCAAGCAGGCTCGGGCAGGGTTGGACTCCACGACCTACCAACTTTCGCTCACCGTGGTGGCTGCGGTGGCCATGTTGCCCGTAGCTCTGGTAGCAGAGGGCGGTCCGGCTTTGCCATCGGGTGAGAACTGGGTCTTGATCGCGGCCATGGCCGTCCTCCCTGGAACTGGCCACTTGCTGACCAACTTCGCCCATGGTCATGTGACCCTGACCCAGATGAGCCTCATCAACTTGTTGTTCACAGCCGTGGCTCCGTTGTACGCCTGGTGGCTGGTGGGTGAGCGCGTGGTGGGCCAGCAGGCTGTCGGGATGGCCGTTGTGATGATCGCCCTGGCCTTCGTGGTGACCCGTCCCGTTGAGGTAGTGGATCTTTCAGGCGACTAAGAGTCGGCCCGGTCGCCGCGTACGAAGCGCAGCATCCAAGTGGCCACGTCGATTCGGTGAAGCGGGGCGTCCAGTGTGGATAGCGCCTCGTCGAGAACCCCTTCGGGACTGTTCTGGGTGAAGCGGCCCCGGTAGAGCACGTCGGCGTAGTGGGCGTCGAACTCGGGATGGGCTTGCACGCCCAGCATGTGGTCGCCCACGGCCAGGGCGGCTACCGGGCAGTGGTCTGCGGTGGCCACCAGCCGACCGGCCGGCGGCATATCCAGCACCTGGTCGCGGTGGCAGTAGAACACGCCCACCTCGTCATGGTCCGGGTCCATCCAGGTCTCTCGGCTTGTGATACGCGCCGGCCTGTTGCCGAGGCCCCATGTCTGAACCCGCTCCACCCGGCCACCGAGGGCCTGGGCGATGGCCTGGTGGCCGAAGCACACTCCGAGGGTGGGAGCCCGGGCGGCGTCGAGGTCGCGCACCAGGTCGAGGAGTGACCGGATCCACGGTTCGTCTTCGTAGACCCCCCGAACCGAGCCGGTGATCAGCCATGCATCGTGGTCGTCGGGCCCCGTGGGCAAGATGCCCTGGTACACCGGCACGTCAACGAACTCGACGGGTTTGCCGGTCGCGGCGAAGAGGTTCGTGAACAGTTGCTGGTAGCCCCCGTATTCGGGACGGAGTTCCTCGAAGATGTCGTCGCATCGCAGCAATCCGATCCGCATCGGGTGGACCGTACCGGTCGGTCCTGGTCGGAACCGGATCGGGAACTGGGTTGGCCGAGTCGTCCGCTGCTGGTGAGACTGGGTCGATGCGGCGGGGCCTGGTGTTGATCGTGTGTGCCCAGATCATGTGGGGGTTGTCTCCGGCCTTCTGGCGACTGGGATCAGACATCGCGGCACTCGACCTGCTGGGTCATCGAGCTCTGTGGGCCTTCGTGACCGTCTTCGTCATCCACGCGATCCGTGGCTCCCTGCAAGCGGTGCGTACGGCGGTCCGGGAACCCCGAACCCTCCTGCTGGAGGTCTTTGCTGGCGTCCTCATCGGGTCCAACTGGTTGGTTTGGGTGTGGGCGGTCACCAACGACCGGGTGGTGGAGGGCAGCCTGGGCTACTTCATCACGCCGCTGGTCAGCGTGGTCCTGGGCGTGATGGTGGTCGGTGAGCGACTTCGCCGGGCCCAGTGGGCAGCTGTGGCCCTCGGTGCGGCCAGCGTGACATGGCTGACCGTGGACATGGGCCGCCTGCCCTGGGTGTCGCTGTTCCTGGCGGCCACGTTTGGCATCTACGGGCTCATCAAGAAGACGGTGGATCGGCCGCCGTTGGACATGCTGGCCATCGAGTTGACGGTGATGCTCCCGCTGGTCCTCGTGTTCCTGGGTGCCCGCCTGTCCGGTGGGGACGATGCGCTGGTCTCAGCGGCCGGCTCGGAGTACGTGGTGCTCCTGGGCAGCGGCCTGTTCACGGTGGTGCCGTTGTTGTGTTTCGCGGGAGCAGTCCAGCGAGTGCCGTTGTCGGTGATCGGGGTGATCCAGTACCTGTCGCCGTCCACCAACTTCGTGCTGGGCGTGGTGGCCTACGACGAGCCACTCGGTGGGGGGCGCTTGGTCGGATTCGTCTTGGTGTGGCTGGGCCTGGCCGTGTTCACCGTCGATGGACTACGGGTCTCCAGGCCCGGTGCCTATCAAGATGGCCCGCCTCGTGTTCAGCGGATCGGGTGGCGGTCCCTAGGCCAGCGCGGCCAGTTGGGTTGAGGTAAGGGTAGATAGAGGTTGGCGACCCTGTCAGGCGTTGGCGCCGACAGACTCCAGGACCTCGGTGGCGAACGCCGGGGCCTCATCCTCGAGCCGGCGGCGGTTCAGTGACCGGGCGGCCACCACCGTGGCACCATGGCCCTCCAGCAAGGCCGACAACTTGTCCGCAGCGTTTCCGGGGTTCACGGCGTGGGTCATGAATGCCGCCACCTTCTTGTCCCACAGCTTGGGGATCTGACGCACCTTGCCGGTGTCGCCGGGGCGGTGGCCGAACAGGATCAGGCCGTCGACCCAGGTCCCGACGAAGACCAGGTCGGCCTCGGCCAGTTCCTTGTAGTCGATGTTGGTGACCGGGCGTACTGCAACCGTGGCGCCGGCCACCGCAGCGGCCCCACCGATTAACTCGGCGGCCCGGCGCGTGTTCCCCGTTCGGCTCTGGTGGATGACGACGACGTTCACTGGCCTGCCTGCTCCATTTCCACAGTGTGCCTCACGGGAAGGGGCCGTCCTACACTCGCCGCCATGCCGA
>JASLKB010000059.1 GCA_030747775.1 Acidimicrobiales bacterium
ATCGGCGGGGCGGGGTCCGGCGGCCGAGGGCCGGGTACGCCTGGCTGATGCCAGAGCCAGTGCACCGCCCGTCTCCCCCGATCCTCCGGAGCCTGCCGTGCCGGACGAGGTCGAATCGGTGTCCGACCGGGTACCGGCCGGGAAAGGAACTGCTACCAGCGGTCCGCTCCCGTCGTACGATGAGTTGGTCGGGGCATGGTCCGAAGGTCTGCTGGAACAGATGAGTCGCAAGGGTCGTGCTCGCTTTTCGGCCGGCCGTTTCATCGCCGTGGAGGACGGCACCGCAGTGATGGGGTTGCCCAACGAGCCACACCGGAAACGTTGTGAGGACCTCCGAGGTGAGTTAGAGGTGTTGCTGGCCGCCCGGTTCGGTTCGACGGTACCGGTCCGCTTGGTGGTCGATGACGGTTCGACAGGTCGGGTGTCTTCGACGCGCTCGACTCCCGAACCGCGCAAACCCCAGGCTGATGACGAGGTCGACCTATCAGCTCTCGTGGACGCCGACGCCGTAGAGGGGTCTGCGGTGGAACGGCTCACCAATGCCTTCCCCGGCGCCGCCTTGGTTGACCCGGACTGACCGGACTGGCGCTGGAGAGATGTACGCGGATGCCGTCCAGGCGGTGATCGACGAGTTGGGTCGCCTGCCGGGCGTCGGTCCTAAGTCAGCCCAGCGTCTGGCATTCCACCTGATGAAGTTGCCGGTGGACGACACCAGTCGCCTGACATCTGCCATCGATGAGATGAAGGTCCGGATCCGGTTCTGTGACCGGTGCTTTAACATCGCCGAGGCCGAACTGTGTCCGGTGTGTGCCGACGACCGACGGGACGCATCGATCCTCTGTGTGGTCGAGGAGCCCCGGGACATCGTGGCGGTGGAACGAACCGGGGAGTTCGGTGGCCGGTACCACGTGCTAGGTGGGGCCATCAGCCCCATCGAGGGGGTCGGTCCCGACCAGCTCCGAATCCGTGAGTTGTTGGCTCGCCTTGACCATGAGGGTGTGACTGAGGTGATCCTGGCCACCAACCCGAACATCGAGGGCGAGGCAACAGCCATGTACCTGGCCCGGCTGTTGGGTCCGTTGGGCCTGGAAGTCACCAAGATCGCCAGTGGCCTGCCGGTCGGTGGGGACTTGGAGTATGCCGACGAACTCACGTTGGGTCGGGCGCTCGAGGGGCGCCGCCGGCTGGATGGAGCCTGACTTGTGCCGCGATCCGGATTGCTACACGGGAACCGTTGCCTGTGGACACCTGGTGGATTCTCGGGCGGAGAAACGGCTCCGGACATGGAAACGCCCCTCGGGGCTCCTGCCGAACCGAGGGGTCGTTTCCGAGTTGGGTGGAGGGGTGGTTCCCAACTATTGCAATCACATTACGACATTGACGAGATTGTGACAAGTCAGGCCGAGATTTCTGAGGAATCGTCATGGAACTGCCAGATTGGGCCCAGGCGCCAATGGTGCCCGAGGTATTTGAGGAACCAGCCGGCCGGCCGGCATCGTCGGCTAGTCGCAGAGTTATCCACAGTTGCATCCACAAGCATGTCCACAGATGCAGTGCCGAGGCTGTGGACAAACGTCGTCGAACAATTCGCCCCGACTGAACCAACCAACCGGAAGGCCACCCGTGCTTCTGACCCAAATTGACCATGTCGCTATCGCCGTCCACGACCTCGAGGCGGCTATTGACTACTACCGCCGGGCCTTTGGTGCTGAGGTCCACCATCGTGAGGTGGTCGAGCGCGATGGCGTTGACGAGGCGCTCCTCAGGATCGGTGAGTCGTACCTGCAGTTGACCACCGGTACCCGACCCGACTCGACTATCACCACTTTCCTGGCCAAGTGGGGAGAGGGCATCCACCACATCGGCTACCGGGTGGAAGACTGCGCTGAGGCGTTGGCTGCCATCGTGGACGCTGGTGGTCGGGCCATTGACTTAGAACCCCGCCCAGGTTCTCGCGGCACGACGGTGGCCTTCGTACATCCCAAGGGATCGTTTGGCACCCTCATCGAGCTAGTACAGGAATAGGAACCGGAGGTGACCCGTTCGGACCGTATCCCGGTCGTCCACCTGGTCGATGGCACCTACGAACTCTTCCGGTACCACTTTGCCGTCCCATCGCACGTCACGGCCGAGGGCGTCGAGGTGGCGGCCACCCGGGGCGTACTGGGTTCGATGCTCGGGCTACTAGCTGACGGCGCCACCCACGTCGGCGTGGCCACCGACCGGGTGGTCGAGTCGTTTCGCAACGACCTGTTCGACGGTTACAAGACCGGTGAGGGCACCCCGCCCGAACTCTTCGCCCAGTTCCCGCTTCTTGAGGCGGCCCTAGAGGCAGCTGGCTTCACTGTTTTCGCCATGGTGAACCACGAAGCTGATGACGCTATGGGAGCAGCCGCGGTCCTTGCGGCGGCTGATCCCCGAGTCGACGTCGTCCACGTGTGCACCCCCGATAAGGACCTCGCCCAGGTGGTCGACGACGCGGCCGGCATCGCCCAAGTGGATCGCCGTCGGGAGACCATTTACGACCAGGCCGGCGTAGAGGGAAAATTTGGAGTCAGGCCGACATCCATTCCTGACTGGCTGGCCCTCGTCGGCGACACGGCTGACGGGATTCCCGGGCTACCCGGTTGGGGTGCAAAGTCGTCGTCGACCATCTTGGCTCGTTATGGCCATCTTGAGGCAATCCCGGCCGACTCCGACGACTGGGACGTGCCGGTCAGGGGTGCTGCCAAACTGGCTGCAACCCTGGTCGAACGGCGGGAGGAAGCCGAGCTCTATCGGCACTTAGCCACCCTGGACCTAGACGCCCCGGTCATGGCTGACGTCGAAGATCTGCGGTGGACCGGTCCGGCCGACCACCTCGATGCGGTGTGTGCGCACATCGACGCACCGCGGGTGGCAGAACGGGCCCGCCGGTTGGCCATCGAACGGACCCGGGATTCGTAGTCTCAGCTCACGAGCTCCAGGACCTGGGCCACCGTGCCTACCCGCCTCACGAGGGACCGGTTGTCGGGCTTGATGAACCCCTCGTCCACCGTGCTGTCCAGGAATGTCTCGAGGTGGGACCAGAAGCCGGGCAAACCTGGGGCCCCACCGTCCAGGAGGGCGATCGGCTTGGGTAGTTCGTGCAGGCCCAATTGGTTCCACGTGGCAGCCTCGAACACCTCCTCAAGGGTGCCGTAGCCGCCGGGCAGTCCACAGAACGCGTCGGACCGGGCGTACATAGTGCGCTTGCGTTCGTGCATGTCAGTAACTTCGATGCGCTCGGTGAGCTGGCGGTGTGGTACCTCGTGGCTGAACAGGCCCGTAGGGATGACACCGACTACGCGGCCATCAGCACCTAGTACGGCGTCAGCCAACGCCCCCATAACCCCGACCCCCGCACCGCCATAGATCAGGTCGATCCCGGCTTCCGCCATAGCTCCGCCCAACTCTCGGGCCAAGGCGAGCGCCGACCCATCGTGACCGGCCCGCGACCCGCAGAAGACCCCAAGGGTCGGGCTCCGGGAGCTGGATGCCCCGGACGAAAGTATGTCGTGGCGACCGGCCATCACCGGACGGTACTGGTCCGCTCCGGGGCAGCACCACCGAGTTCTGTACCCTGTGGCCCAACATGGCTGATCACACGATGTCCGAACGCCTCGATGGGTTGAGCGAACGCCGCGAGGCGGCGATCCACGCGGGCTCCGAACGGGCCGTTCAGCGCCAGCACGACAAGGGAAAGATGCTGGCTCGTGAACGGATCGAGTACCTGCTTGACCCGGGCTCCTTCCACGAACTCGACATGCTGGCCCGTCACCGGGCACATGAGAGCGGTATCGAGGAGCGCCCCTACACCGACGGGGTCATTACCGGGTGGGGGACCATCGACGGCCGGAAGGTCTTCTTATTCTCCCAGGACTTCACAGTGTTCGGCGGGGCCCTTGGCGAGGTGTTCGCCGAGAAGATCCACAAGGTCATGGATCTGGCGCTGAGCGTGGGCGCCCCAATGATCGGCCTCAACGACGGGGCCGGGGCTCGAATCCAGGAGGGCGTGGTCAGCCTCGACGGCTACGGCGGCATCTTTTGGCGCAACGTCCAGTCCTCGGGTGTGATCCCCCAGATCAGCGTGATCCTTGGGCCGTGTGCCGGAGGCGCCGTCTACAGCCCGGCCATGACTGACTTCATCTTCATGGTCCGCGAGAAGTCACACATGTTCATCACCGGTCCCGACGTGGTCAAGACGGTGACCGGTGAGGAGGTCACTCTCGAGGAACTGGGTGGGGCCGGCAGCCATTCGACCAAGTCGGGTGTGGCCACCTTCGTCTGCGAGGACGAACAGGAGGTCCTCGACGAGGTCAAGGTCCTCCTTTCTCAATTGCCATCCAACAACTTGGAGGAGGCTCCGGTCGTCGAGACCGATGATCCGGGCGATCGCCGGTGTCCCGAGTTGAACGACCTGATGCCCAACAGTGCCAACCTCCCCTACGACATGCGGATCGTCATTGGAACGGTTCTCGACGACGGGGACTTTCTCGAGTACCACGCAGCATGGGCTGGAAACATCGTGTGTGGTTTCGGGCGGCTCGACGGTCGCAGCGTCGGCGTGGTCGGCAACCAGCCCATGCACTTCGCTGGAGTCCTCGATATCGAGGCTTCGGAGAAGGCGGCTCGGTTCGTTCGGACTTGCGACGCCTTCAACATCCCGATTATCACCTTCGTGGACGTGCCCGGATTCCTACCCGGTGTCGACCAGGAGTACGGCGGGATCATTCGTCACGGAGCGAAGCTGCTGTACGCCTACTGCGAGGCCACCGTGCCCCGGATACAGGTGATCACTCGCAAGGCCTACGGCGGGGCGTATGTCGTCATGGACTCCAAGTCGGTCGGATCGGACCTCTCACTGGCTTGGCCGACTGCCGAACTGGCCGTCATGGGACCGCAAGGCGCCGTGGAGATCGTCCATCGACGGGAACTTCAGGAGGCCGCTGACCCTGAGGCCCGGCGCCTGGAACTAGTGGACGATTACATGGAGAAGTTTGCCAATCCGTATGTGGCTGCCGAGCGGGGCTACGTCGATGACGTGATTGACCCGGCCGACACCAGGGCCAAACTGGTGGCCGGTCTGCAGATGCTGGTGACCAAACAGGCGGAGGCCCCCCACCGCAAGCACGGGAACGTGCCTCTCTAGGGGCTGGTGGAAAAGGGGACGGGCATGGAACTGGAGCACGCGGGTCAACGAGAGCCCTCGGGAATCCGAGTCACCGCCGAGGGGGCGACGACCCAGGAGCTAGCGGCCATTCTTGCCGCCGTCGAGGCGCTTTGGCCACGACCTGGCGACCTGGCACGGATGCCACCTGATCCGGGGGCCTGGCGTTTCTCGGGTCGGTGGTGGAAGGCCGGCAGTTTCCCACTCTGGCGTTCCTAGGCCGTGGCTCCGATCCAGTCAGGGCCGGGCATGGTTACCAGGTCGGCCAAGCGTCCCAGGTAGTTCTCCCGCGGGATCTCCCGGGCCCCCATTCGTGCGAGGTGCGGAGTGCACCACTGCACGTCGACCAGGCGGCGCGGGGCCGGTCCCTCGCTGTCGGCATCCATCAAGGCGATGAGGGCATGCAGGGCTACCTTTGAGGCGTCGGTCCGACGGTGGAACATCGACTCGCCGGCGAACAGCCCACCGATGGCCACCCCGTAGAGACCGCCGGCAAGCCCGTGGCCGTCCCACGCCTCGACTGAATGGGCCCAACCCAGGCGGTGGAGATCGGTGTACGCCTCGCTGATGCGCTCGTCGATCCAGCCGCGCTCACGTGCCGGATCGGCACACGCCACCACTACCTCAGCGAACGCTGTGTCGATCCGGATCTCATAGCGGTCCAGCGACCGTCGCATCGACCGAGACACTCGCAGGTCGTCGATCTCGAGCACCCCTCTGGGGTCGGGTGACCACCAGACCATGGGACCATCGGGCTCCACGGGCATGGGAAACAGGCCCGACCGGTAGGCGTTCAGCAGCGTGCCGGGGTTGATATCGGCACCCACCCCTACCACCCCGTTGGCGTCGGCCGAGTCGGCCCGGGGGAAGGCCCAGGTGCTCGGCGGGGGTTCGACAGGAGAATTTTTCCCAGACATCGAACTAGCTCTGGTGTTCCGGCCGGTCGAGGCGACGGGCCGGTCAGCCAGTTTCGATGGTGACAGACCGGACGAACACGTCCCGGATCGGGCCACCACCGTAGGGAGAGGTCTCGTCGACCTCGTACAGGTCCATCATCGATCGGAGGACCTCGGTTCCGGCCGCGTCGGCTTGGCCGAAGACAATGTAGGAGCCCTGAGCGTCCAGCAGCGACGTCAGCGGACCGGTGGCGAAGAAGAACTGGGCGCCTGAACTGTTCGGACCGGCCGACCGGGCCATCACCAGATCGCCTGGCTCGTAGTTGAATGGGCCGAGAAGCTGTCCCGACGTGGTGGAAAGGTACTGGCCACCTTCGTCGGGGATTGTGTAGCCGGGACCTTGGTCGGACCAGTCATTGGTGGTCGGAGCACCGCCCTGGATGATGTCGATCGACGGATCGAACCGGAAGAGCATCGTGCCGTCGTAGTACCCGTAACGGGTGAGGACCACGAAGTTGTTAACCGTCTCGGGGGTGCGGGACTTGTCGAGGGTGACGCGGATCTCGCCCTCTGTCGTGTCGAACACCGCGCTATAGGAGACACCGGGTGCAAGGCACCAGGTCGGTCGGCTAGTAAAGGCCAGCCGGGGCGCGTCGGATTTGTCCTCGGCCGGACAATTGTCGGGCACCGGTAGAACCGGTGTAGTCGCATGTCCGTCGGATCCAGATCCGGCGGAGCCCACCACAACGAAGGCCAGGCTGCCCACCATCATCAGGGCCAGGACTCCGGCCACTACCCGGAGCGTGGTCGAGCGTTGCTGCCCAGAATGTCGGGATCTGGAACGTCGGATCTTGGTGGCCATGGTCGGGAACCCTACCGACCTACGTCACCGAGTCTTCCTGACGGAATCCTGCAGCAGGCGGCGCGCGGCGCGCCGGTAGCGTGGACCCCCGTGGCACTCCTTGTCCAGAAGTTCGGAGGTACCTCGGTCTCGGATGCAGACCGCATGCGCGAGGTTGCCGACCACGTCGCCCGCACCGTGCGGCGCGGCGACCAGGTGGTGCTCGTGGTCTCGGCCATGGGCAAGGAGACCGATGATTTGCTGCGTCTGGCTGGTGAGGTGTCGACCACCCACCCGGGCCGGGAGATGGACATGCTCATCACGGCTGGGGAACGCAAAGCCATGGCGTTGCTGTGCATGGCCCTGCACCACATCGGAGTGGACTCCGAATCGTTCACCGGGAGCCAGGCCGGGTTCCTGACCGATACCAACCACCGGAACGCCAAGATTGTGGACGTCCGACCAGATCGGGTCCGGGCGTCTTTGGATGCCGGTCGTGTGCCGGTGATCGGTGGCTCCCAGGGTGTGTCGACCGACAATGACGTGACCTTTTTAGGTCGAGGCGGGTCCGACACTACGGCGGTGGCCATAGCCCACGCTCTCGGCGCTGACGCTTGCGAGCTCTACACCGATGTGACCGGAGTGTTCACCACCGATCCCCGAGTGGTGTCCACGGCCCGACGCATGTCCACCATCTCGTTTGACGAGTTGCTCGAGATGACGGCCACCGGATGTCCCAAGCCGGCCATGCGGTCGGTTGAATACGCACGCACCCACGGGGTGCGTCTCCACGTCCGCTCCGCCTTTACCTGGCAGGAGGGGACGTGGGTCGATGAGGAGGTACCCGAAATGGAACAGGCAATCGTCTCGGCGGTCACCCACGACACGTCCGAGGCCAAGATGACGTTGGCCGGCGTGCCGGACCGTCCCGGGGTGGCGGCCACGGTGTTCCGAGCGCTGGCCGACCTCGAGGTGAACGTCGACATGATCGTGCAGAACGTATCCAGCGAGGGTGTGACTGACATCTCGTTCACCGTCCCCCACGCCGACCTGGTTCGGGCCATGGAACACACCAGTCAACTAGCCGTCGAAGTGGGAGCTGGCGGCGTGTCGTCCGATGACTCCATTGCCCGGGTGAGCGTGGTGGGTGCCGGCATGCGGTCCAATCCGGGCGTGGCCGCGACCATGTTCGAGACGTTGGCAGCGTCCGGGGTGAACATTCAGATGATCTCGACCTCGGCTATCCGGGTGAGCTGCGTGGTTGACGGCGCCCAGGTGGAGGATGCTGTGCGAACCTTGCATGACGCTTTTGGCCTAGCCGAAGCCTGACCCACCAGGCCCGCCGGTCGCCCGGCGACGGTGGCCTTCGACAGAGCAGCCACGAACCAGAAGATGCCTTTGATGACGACCAACACGCGATCGGCGCTCGCCGGTCTCCTCCTCGGCGCGGCGCTGCTGTCTTCCGCCTGCGGTTCCCCGGGAGCCGATGCTGACGACACTCCGACCGCCGCTGCTGATAGCTCGGAGCCGGTGCCCACGATGTCGACGACCTCGCTGTTGGAGGTGTCGACCACGACGGTGTCGTCGGACGCGGCCCGGAGTGGTTTTGTGTCTGACGTGGCAGCTACGACCCCCATTCTCGGGGGCCTCTCCGAGGACGATCTGGGGTGTGTGGCCGACCGACTGCTGGTCGAATTGGAACCTACTGAAGTGGTGACTCTTACCAGGAACGGGCCTCGTCCCGACCAGGCGGGTCTGGCTGTGACTGCCCTGAGGGACTGCGACCTAGTGCTCCAGATCGTGGGACTGGGCATCGGCCAGTCGCTGGCCGTCGACCCTGACGCACTACCGATCGAGCCTGAGTGCCTACTCGATGGAGTCACAGCCGACGATCTGATGCCTTTTCTGGAAGCCAAGTTCGAGACGGGTGTCGTAGACCTAGACGACGATGAGGCCATCGACCTGTTGGGGAACACCCCGGTGATGGCCAACATGATTCGCTGTTCGACCGAGGCAATGTTGGGGGTGTCGGCCGACGCTCCGGCGGTGTGTACGGGCCTGGCCGACCGTCTGGGCCAGATGCTGGCCTCGCTCGTGGAGATGGAGGTCGATACTGGCGGTGAACTGGATCCATTCGCCCTGGTCGAAGTTTTCCGGGTGACCCACCAGGTCTTCACCTGGCTAGTTGGCGAGGTTCCGGCGGAGTTACGGGGAGACACCGAGCTGGTTCGGGACACCACCAGCCGCATCGGCATCCTGCTGGCTGAGACGCTTGCCGACCTGGCCGAACCTGTGGCGGACGATGCGGAGGTGGCTGAGGAGCGGATGGTGGCCTTCCTTGGGGTCATGACGCGCATAGCGGCGGACCTGGAAGCCGATATGGACGAGGTCGGGTCCGCGTCCGCCCGCCTACGCGACTGGACCATCGCCACCTGTGGTGACTCGTCGTCCATTTTGTTCGAGTTGTTAACGGGTATGGGTGCCTGATGTCGAGAGGCAGTTCCATCGGGGTCGAAGTCCTGAGCGCCGTTCTGGTGGGGATCTCGGTTCTCGCCTCGGGCTGCGGCGAAGCGTCGATAGTGGTCGCACCGGTGCCTACCGTTTCGGCATCCACCGACCAGGCGGACGTTCCGGTGCCTACTGCGAACTCATCGATATCGACCACCACCGTTGCTTCGGCCTCCCCGACCACTCTGGCGCCTGTTTCGACCACCACTGAACCGGCCCCTACCAGCGTCGTATCGACCACCACCCTGGCCGGTGGGCCCATTCCCGACGCTGCACCGGGTTTTTGTGCCGAGCTGGCCGTCGAGTCGGGCGAGTTAATCCTCCAGGTGGAACGGGTCCTGCCCGCCGACGGCCAGTTGGACCCATCGAGCCAGCGGGCGCTTCTCTTGGTCACGCGGAACCTCCTGGCCTGGACCAACAACAGGGTGCCGCCCGGGCTCCGAGCTGACGTCGGGCTATTGAACCGGGTCTACGCCGACCTGGGGATCGAGTTGGATGGTCTGGACGCCGAGATGGTGACCATGCCGCGCCTCCAGGCACTCGTCTTCACCTATGTCCTCGATTCACCAGTGGCGGACCCCGTCGAGCTGGACCTCTCCGCTCGCCGGTTGGCGGCATTCGTAGACCGGTCGTGCGGCCACGGCTTTCCGATCATGGAGTCGATGGCTGATCTTTTCGCTCTGGACTAGCAACGCATCGACGAGGTGCTGGTCCCAGCGAACGGTTACCCAGACAGCCTGATGACCTCCTAGGTAATCCCCGACGGGCCCCTGACGGCCCGTCGGTAACCTGACGGTATGGATATCGCAATCGTCGGAGCCACCGGTCAGGTCGGCGGGGTCATGCGTACCCTGCTTGCCGAGCGCGCCTTCCCCGTTGGAGATCTCCGGTTCCTAGCCTCTGCACGCTCGGCGGGCTCCACTATCGCCTGGGGTGATCGTGAGGTCGTCGTCGAGGACACGGAGAGTGCGGACTGGTCGGGTATCGACGTGGCCCTGGTGAGTGCGGGCAAGACCGCTTCGTTGGAGCACTCGCCGCGGATGGCAGCTGCTGGTGCCATCGTGATCGACAATTCGTCGTGCTGGCGGATGGACCCCAAAGTGCCTCTTGTGGTACCCGAAGTCAACGCCCACGTCCTGAACGACATCCCCAAAGGAATTGTGGCCAATCCAAACTGCACGACTATGGCGGCTATGCCGGTCCTGGCCCCGTTGCACGCCGAGGCCGGGCTG
This sequence comes from Acidimicrobiales bacterium, assembly GCA_030747775.1. Classification (GTDB taxonomy): domain Bacteria; phylum Actinomycetota; class Acidimicrobiia; order Acidimicrobiales; family MedAcidi-G1; genus UBA9410. Next base: position 10,666 of record JASLKB010000059.1, read on the forward strand.
CGCTCACTGACGGTTGCTACCTACCAAGCGGTCTCCGGGGCCGGCCTGGCTGGTGTCGACGAGTTGGCTTCCCAGGTCGTAGCGGTGGCCGACGGAGCACCGGGCCTGGCCCATGATGGGCGGGCTGTCGAGTTCCCTGAGCCGTCTTCGTTTGCTCGGACCATCGCCTTTAACGTGCTGGCTCACGCCGGGTCGTTCGTGGACGACGGGCGAGGTGAAACCGACGAGGAGCAGAAGCTTCGCAACGAGAGTCGCAAGATCCTGGGCATTCCTGACCTCATGGTGTCCGGGACGTGCGTGAGGGTGCCGGTGTTCACTGGGCATTCGATGTCCGTTCACGCCGAGTTCGATCGTCCCATCTCGCCAGAACGGGCCACCGAACTGCTGGCTGACGCGCCCGGCGTGGTACTGGCCGACGTGCCGACTCCGCTGGACGCCGCCGGCATAGATCCGACCATCGTGGGTCGCATTCGGGTTGACGAGACCCGGGCCAACGGTCTGGCGTTGTTCCTTGCAGGCGACAACCTGCGCAAGGGCGCGGCTCTGAACACGATCCAGATCGCTGAGGAACTCCTGAAGCGAGGGTGACCGGTTTCCACCGGTCCGGAACGGGTTCGTCAGGTCGTTGCGGTCAGGGTGGGTCCGTGACGTAGCGGGTCATTGCCTCGTCTAGTGATAGGTCCAATTGGTTGGCCAGGCTGGCCAACCACGCCAGCACATCGCCTAGTTCGTGGAGTTGCTGGTCTGGTGTGCCCTTCCGGGTGGCCTGGGCGAGTTCGCCAAGCTCCTCACAAAGCCAGGCCACGGTGGCTGGGATGCCGCGACCCCGATCGACGTCGCCGTATAGGTCATCCATCAACGACTGCACCTCGGCCAACTCCATGTGGCGGACGGTACCGGTCGACGTACAGGCCTAGGGGTATCCACCGATCGCGCGTGTGTTCGATCCACACTCACCACGTGCCGACCAATGACTCGAGCGCGGGTGATCCCTGCCCCGGCGAACTCTCTAGCGAGGGTCTGCTTCCCAGGGAGCAGGCCACTCAGGTGCTGCGGGCGTTAGATGCCCTTGACGAGCTGGAAGCTGCGGCCGTCAAGCTGATACGGGCCGAACTGGCTGCCGGACCGGTGGTGGACGGCCTGATCGCTGACCCGCTAACCGAGGGGACGCGACTAGACCTTCTGTGCTTCGTAGACACGATGGCTACTGATCTGTTGGCTGTCCTCGGCCGGGGGGACATGGTGCGCCGCCTGGTCGCGGAGGCTCCCCCGGGCGGTGCCCGTGATGCGCTGGCCGAACATCTAGCCCGTTCCTGAACCGCTTCTGGCCTGTGGTTTCCTGCGTGAGAGTCAGCCGTCGGGTACGTGGATAGGCCGGGCTAGGTCTTCCACCGCCTCGGCACCCGGAAGGGCCAGCAAGCCGGTCGGGGGCAACAGAATCTTGCGGTCGCGGGATCCACCACCGACCACCACCCGTTCGCGGCCCATCACGACGGCGTCGATCCAGATGGGTACCGGACAGCCCGACGGCAGGCCGAACGGGGTGACTCCACCGATCTGCATGCCGGTCATCGTTGCCGTCTCGTCGGGACTCGCGAACGAGGCCTTTCGAGAACCGAGTCGCTTGCGGATCGTCCCGTTGACGTCCAGGCGGTGGGTGGCCAGTACCAGGCATAGGGCGAATGGTCGGTCTTCGCCTTCGCGTGCCTTGCCGGCTACCAGGATGGCGTTTGCCGAATCAGCGGGGTCGATGCCGTAAGCGGCGCAGAAGTCGACCGTGTCGGCCAAAGCCGGGTCGCACGCCATCACCTCATGGTCAATGTTGAGGGCGGCCAACTGGTCGAGGACAGGATCGGCATCGGTGGGGGGCGGGGTCATACTTGCCTCGGGGGTTCAGGGTCGACCTCGCGGGCCGGACCGGTCAGGCCGTAGTACACAGAGGCCACCACTATGGCGCCACCGATGAAGGTCGCGGTGGCCGGTACCTCGTCGAACCACAGCCACACCCACAGTGAAGCAGCGACCGTCTCGACCGGGGTGAACATGCTCACTTCGGCGGGAGGGGCGTGGCGAGTGGCCGTTGACATGCAGAGTCGGGCGATGGGGCCGAAGAACCCGCCCATGGCCAGGGTGGCCAGCAGCGCTTTCTGATCCAGCAGAGATGGATCGGCGGGTCCGACGGTGATCAGGAAGGTGAACGTGGCGGTGACGGCTACCACCAGGGTGCGGGGCAGGTCGGGATACCGGCGCCAGATCACCAGGTTCACAGCGAAGACCATGATGGCCTGAAGAGCCACCAAATCGCCAGCGATGCCGCCACCGGCCATTGATCCGCCGACGATCACCACGATTCCGGTCAT
>JASLKB010000005.1 GCA_030747775.1 Acidimicrobiales bacterium
TGAGTCCACATACGAGGTGGCTAAGCCGACAATGGTGTTTACAGAACCAGGCCCGATTGAGGTCACTGTCGCTAGTGGGTTTCCAGAAGCGCGGTAGTAGGCATCGGCGATATGGGCGGCGGATTGTTCATGGCGGGGCTTCACCAAAGAGATTTGATCGGTTCGGTCTTTCAGGGCGTCAAAGAGGCCCATGTCTCCATGGCCGGGGATTCCGCATACAAATGGAACTTCTTCAGCAATGAGATAGTCGGCGGCGATTTCTCCACCCGTCTTTTTCTGCATCTGCAATGTCCTTTGTCTCGTGAGCGTGGTTATGAGTCTTTTTCGGCGATCAAGACTGTGATTGGATCGGGAAAGGGAGACCTGCGGACGTTGCTGAAGCCACTAGCCAGAAGCATTTCGGTCAGTGTCTCAAGACTGTGAGCAGCCCCCCCAGTTTCCACTCGCATCATCAGATCGAAGAGTGCGCCAAAGGCCTCTGGACCGCTGTCGCTAGCGAAGTCGTTGACTACTACGAAGCCTCCGGGTCGGATCGTTGTATTCACAGAAAGAAGTAATTCGGTTCCACTTTCCCTTGGGTAGTCGTGGAGCATGTGGGATACGAGAGCCGCATCTACGGATTCTGTCTCGATCCCGCAGGCAGGCTCATTGAAGATGTCGGCTGCGACCAGTTCGATGCTGCCGTTAGGCAAGTCAGCGAGGTGACTTCGTGCCAGGTCGATGACCTCAGGTAAGTCGACCAACACAATGGTGCTGCCTGCCTCCGCGAGCATCCGGGAGTATGTTCCGAGGCCTCCACCAACGTCGAGAATCCGTCCGGGAACGAGTTCGGGTAACTCTGCCAGTGCTGGACCGGTGAAGCGGGCCAGCGCGTCAAGGGCGTAGAGGAACTCTTTGGTCTGATCGGATCGTGTGTGGAGCCGCTCTTTCCATGGAGCGAGAATTGGACGTCCGGACCGGACCACCTCATCGAGTTCTAACCAAGCTTCGGAAAAGAAGGCCTCTTTCTTGATGACCATGTCCAGGTCGGAATTGCCCCGGAGGTGACTAGAGGTAAAAGGGGTAGCGGCGAAGCCGTCGTCCGAGATCGAGATGAGGCCTAGTTGGTGCAGCGCTACAAGGAGGGTGTTGAGATTGGAGCTGTCGACGGCAAGTTGATTGGCGATCTCAGATGCGGGCTGAGGTTGGTCGGTTAGCGCATCGAATAGTCCCAGTTGGCTAGCGGCGCGTAGTACTGCTGCCGGCTGGTAGCCCACCAGCAGTTGAATTAGCTCTAGTGGCGAGGAGATGACGGTCATCGGGAACTACCGAGTGCGCGATAGAGGCGGATGCCTCGAAGGAGGTTTCGGGGTCCGTCCATGAGCCGACGGATCAGTGGGCCGCGTCTTCCTGAAAGGTCCTCCAACAGTGCGTTTGCAGCGTTACGACCCGGAATGCCGCTTAGGCCACCCCCAGGGTGGGTGCCTGCTCCGGAGAGGTATAACCATCCAAGTCCTGTGCGGTGAACGAGTCCTGTCGGCGGGCGCCAGGAAAATAGCTGGTCGATCGTGAGGTCGACATGGTTGGGGTTGCCGGCAGGGTTACCGGTTCGCTCCTCCCAGTCGGGTGGCGTGGTGACATGGATGGATAGGGCGTTAGAGCGGAGGTCATGGCCGGTGATCTTGGCGAAGCCATCAAGTAGCCAACTGGTGGCCTGCTCGGTGAATGCAGCATCCCAGCTGCCTTCGTTGGGTCTGGCGGGGACAAAGGCGGATAACCATGTGGTCCCTTGTCCCTCAGGAGACGCGCTGGGATCGTTTGCCGAGGGGGATGTCCACATCATCGCAGGGCTACTTGGCAACGCCCCGAGATAGATATCTGCAAATGATCGGGCTAGTGAGTTGGTTCGCTCCTGGAGCATCCAGAGTGCGGAGTTTGCTTCGGGTTCAAATCCGGTCGAACCCGGCGAAGATAGAGCGAGGTCGACCTTGAGTTCTCCGACATTGAATCGTCCAGCATTCAAGCCTCGCGCTGCTTCGCATAGATGGTTCGGTGGCGAATCCATTAGCGCGACCGTCCGGCGTAAGTCCACTGTTGAAATGACGTGTCGAGTCGAGACTTCGTCACAGTTGGCGATGGTGACTAGTGCACCATCGCCTGATCCGGTAATGGCGGTCACGGGCGAACCTAGGCGGACCTCGCCACCGGCGGATTCGAGCGCCCCCAGAAGGGCCTTGATCAACATGGCTGATCCGCCTACCGGGCGGGCCACCTCGCCCCCGTGGGAGGCAGCTAGGAGTAGCGCGAATAGGCCTGTGCCGGGCAGATATGGCGCTAGTTGATTGTGGGATCCATACATGGTGACTGCGCTGCGCAGGTATGCATCATCAAGGTAGCGGTCTGCTACGGCCTCGCTTGAGGAGACAAGAAGTCGCATGAGATCGGTGTCGTTTGGCAGAACCGAAGCGATTTGCGCAAGATCGGAAAACCGTGGAGGTTCACCGAACGAGTCCGTCATATCGAATAGAGCGGTGCCCAGTTCCGCAAGCATGCGGTAGTTCTCGGTATCGGTCGGTGCGACCTGCCCGAGCGATTCAATAGTTTTGTTGAGATCCTGGTGGAACACCAAGGATCGCCCGTCTGCAAAGCCGGCGGCAAACGTCTCTTCACGCGAAATGTATTCAAGCCCGAACTCTTCAAGTTCAAGTTCTCTAGCAACACTGAGAATCATCGAGTGGTCGATGGCGCCGCGTTCCAAACGGTGACCGGTCTCGAGGGTCTCAGTCCAGATGCAACCACCGGGCTCGCTGGCTGATTCGAGTACAAGAACGTCCAAGCCCTTTCGGGCCAGAATCGTTGCAGCGACCAGTCCGTTGTGCCCCGCACCGATAACGACTACGTCGTGGACAACCATGACCACCCTCTTTGCTGCAGACCAGCATCCCGGGTTAGTGATTCGGCAAGAGGTCGGCACCGATCGATCTGTTTGTCCTCGTCGATCGCTACAAGCTCGCAGGCTCTAAGGACCTGATGGCCGTCAATCCAGACGTCGCTAATAGAGCGTGGGCTAGTGCAGTAAACGATTTGCTGATACGGGTCATGAATTGTCGCGAGCTCTGCTGTTCCTCCGGCCAGGACTACGTCAGCCCGTTTCCCTAACTCGAGGCTCCCGATCTCATGTTCCAACCCAAGTGCACGAGCGCCGTCGATAGTGGCCATCTCGAGTGTTTTCTGAGCCGGCAGAATTGCTGGGTTCGTGTGGTGAACCTTCTGCAACAGCGAGGTTGCCTTTACTGCTTCCAGCATGTTTTGCGAGTCGTTGGACGCGGCACCGTCAGTCCCTATACCCACTGCAAGACCAGCGGCTTGGAGTTGGGTCACTGGACAAACCCCGGAACCTAGGATCATGTTTGCAACTGGATTGTGGGCAACGGAGACCGAACGTTCGGCGAGAAGTTCGATATCTGACTCCGTTACCCAGATCACATGAGCGGCTAGAAGCCTGGAGGAAAGAATGCCGAGCGACTCGGCGTGGTCGATGGTTCGATGGCCCCAACGTTCTCTGGCCTCTAATAGCTCTTCGTTAACTTCAGCCAGATGGGTGTGGATGCCCCAGTCGCGGTCGTGGCAGAGAGCAGCACCAGCCGCAAGGAGCTCGTCTGACTGACCGAGGAGGGTGCCGATCCCGTAGCGAAAGCCCACTAGAGCATTCGAACTGGCTATTTCGAACAGCGCTTCTTGTTCGTCGAGGATTCGAGAGACTCCTAGTCCTTCGGTATCGCAGAGTCCTCCAACGGCGTCCTCTGCTCCAAAACTCACGACGCCTCGCATGCCAGTGAGGGCAAGTCCTTCCGCGACTCCTAGCGATGCATAGGAATCTGGATTGCCATGTACAAACATGTCGTTAATGCACGTGACCCCGCTCCGGATGAGCTCTGCAACCTTGAGGACGCTGCCCTCACGGGCCATCTCGCGTGTCAAATGGCGTCCGGCGGGTGTGATGATCTCTTGTCCCCACGTGAAAAGTGGCAAATCCGAACCCAATCCCGCCAGAAAGGCTTCAGACAGGTGGGTGTGGGTGTTCACTAGACCAGGTAGGACTATGCCGGTGCCATCACCTACAACCTGCACTTGAGGCAGGGCGGCGGAAAGCCTTTCGTAGGATTCGACAGCGGCTATCTCGCCGTCCTTGATATGCACCGCTGCATCACGCAAGGCCCCTGAAGGGCCCATCGTCAATACCCAGGCTCCTCTTACCAGAGCCTCTCGTGCACCCGTACTTGCTTTGGATTCCACTAGGTGTCCTCGGCGCGATTGTCAAAGTGCCAAGGTATGACCAGCCGTTCAATGAGGGTAATGAGTCCGAAGAACATCACTCCCAATGTTGCTAGTACGGCAATGATCGCAAAAACGTCATCAGTATTGACAGAGCGGTTCTTGATGAGCAGGAGATAGCCCAGTCCTCCTCGGGCTCCAACCCATTCACCGAATACGGCGCCGAGCACGCTGAATGCCGCTGCAACTTTCATACCAGTGAAGACATGGGGCAAAGCGTGGGGTATCCGAACCTCCCGAAAGATCTGGACGCGATTGGCTCCGAAAGTCCGCATGAGTTGAATCATCTGAGAATCGACGGAAACCAGTCCGTCTGTCGTTGATACTGAAATTGGGAAAAATGCAATAAGGGCCACGACTATCACTTTGGGAAGGATTGAAAAACCGAACCACGTGACCAGCACGGCCGCTACTGCCGGAATAGGGATGGTTTGGCTGATGACAAGCCAGGGATAGACGGCACGCCGGAGTGGTTTGGAGTAGGTGACCAGAAGTCCTAAAGCGATACCTACAACCGCTCCCACACCGAATCCGAGCACCATTTCGATTGCGGTGGTCTTTGCATTGCGGATGTACAGGGAGGGATCGTCAATGAAGGCGTTGGCAACGTCGGAGGGTGGTGGGAAAAGCCGAGGATCCGAATTGGTGATTATGGTCCAGAGTTCCCAGAAGGCGATAACGCCGATGCCGAAGAGGAGAGGTGGCAGTGTCGCACTAATGCCACCGCGGAGACGAAGCTTCTTGTCCATCTCAGGAATCGGGTTGTTCTGAGCCGAATAGCGCTCCAGCGCCCGTGTGGAGGTGGTTCAGAGCCTCTGTCTTGTATGAGGCGAACTCTGGAGTCAGCACGATCTCGTAGGGTCGAGGTCTTTCCATGCCTACTTCGAGTGTCACAGCCACCGTTGCTGGTCGTTCCGTTAAGACGTAGACGCGGTCGGAAAGGCGAATGGCTTCGTCAACGTCGTGAGTAATGAAGAGAATCGAAGCCTCGCTGTCTTGCCAGACGTCCAGAAGCCAAGATTGCATCCTCAGCCGGGTGAGATTGTCGAGTGCCCCGAATGGCTCATCAAGTAACAGAATTTCTTCCGCTGCCAGGAAAGTACGGGCAAGGGCAGCTCTTTGACGCATCCCACCAGAGAGTTGGTTCGGGTAGTGGTCCGCGTACTCTCCAAGACCGTATCGGTCAAGAATCTTCCGAGCAGCGTTCAATGCCTCTGACCGGGGGTACCCCTTCACGATTCGACCGAGGGCGACGTTGGCCGCGACGGTCTTCCAGGGCATGAGAAGGTCTCGCTGCATCATGTAGCCGCACTGTCCGATACGGCCTGAGTCAGATAGACCGTCGACCGTTACTTTGCCCTCACTCGGCTCGATGAGACCAGCGATGATATTGAAGAGGGTCGATTTTCCACAGCCACTTGGCCCCAGAACACTCACGAACTCGTGGTGACCAACGCTGATATTCATGTCTTGCAGAACAGCGGCGGTTCCCATGGGGGAGGAAAAATTCATTCCTAAGCCCTGGGTTTCGATTCTGGTTTTTCCAGCCATGGATTAGCAGTAGAAGCAGCCGGGGTGGTGCCACCTGAAATGGCACCACCCCGTGCTGGTTCGTAGGTCTAGGGGAAGTTCTTTCTTAAGGGAGGAACTTCGTCGTGATGAAGTCTTCGGGCACCGATGTCAGGATCCCTACGCTGGCAGCCCAGTTCAGATAGTCGCGGATAGCTGCATCAGAAATCTCGCCGAATGTGCCGCTAGGGCCAAGGAAGTATGGCTCGACCTTGTCGAATTCAGCGTTGCTGAAGAAGGTGTCGATACCTTCGGCATTGTCAGCTAGGTGCTGAACGGCAGCCTCCTGATTGGCTAGAGCGAACGCGTATCCCTCGGCTAGGGAATCGTAGAACCGTTGGACCACGCTAGAACGCTTCTTGATGGTGTCAGTGCTAGCGAAGACCACCAACTCGGGGTACGGGGGCGCGCCGTATTCATCAGGGCGGAACACGAACGGGGTTTCACCTTCGAGTTCCAGAACCACTGCTTCCGCGCTCCAGAATCCGATTGCCGCATCAACGGTTTGGCCGAGAAGGTTGCCGACAGCGTCAAAGCCAATGGTGATGAATTCGACACTGTTCGGGTCGACGCCAGAGGCGGCAAGGATTGTCTTGGCTACAGCTTCGTCGGAAGGAATCCCGGTCACGCCAATGGTCGCGCCGGTGAGTTGACTCGGATCTGTAACCCCGATGGCCTCGGTAGACATCAGGGCGGCTAGAGGCACCTGTTCGAGTGCCATAAAGACCTGGATGTCTTCCCCCGCAGCAACCAAATTGGCTACGTCAGCGATTGGCGCAATTCCGAAACTTGCCTGACCGGAGAGCACGAGTCGCAAAGTGTCGGCAGAGGAAGTTGGCGATTGGATATCAATGTTGATGTTGTTGTTCGCGAAGTAGCCCTCACCTAGTGCGGAGTAGATCCCAGCGTGGATGCCACCCGGTAGGTAGTCAAGAACTAGTTCGACATCGGCCTCGCTGTCGCTGGATCCGCATGCGCTAGCGGCCATGCTCACAACGGTGAAAATGCTGGCGACTGCTACGAGCCACCTAATCCTGGTCTTCATTGAAGAGTCCCCCTTGTTTTGCTTCATCTAATAGCCAGAAGGCCCTGGCCAGTTGGCATGTCGACAGGACCTATAGCAACCGAAATGCATCGCATTCCTCCCGATTGCCTAGACGAATCTGTCATCTGACACCCACAAGTAGACAGTAGCCCACTATCCCCCGATGCGTCACCTGGAAGTGGGAGACCAAGCGAGAGCATGCCTTGTGGGGCGCTTTTTGTACCGTCGAGTCCTATTGGACTGAGGTCGGCGGCGACGCTGGGGGATTTGGCGTTGATGGTGCCGGGTCCATTCCCTGGTGAGATCCGTCTCGATGTTCCTTGGGATTCGTTGGCTGATGAGCAGAGAGCAGCACTTGATGCGGCGAATAATTCCCCAAGGGCATTAGATCACCGAGATGACGTGGCTGAGATTGCCGGGCAAGTCGGTGGTGGATGAATCGCTGGTCTTGTGGTCGGTCTTCGAATCGGTTCAGACGAGGGTCGTGTGGGGAAGAGGGAAACGGGAGTCCCTGCTGAATAGGTCCCGCACCATGGGTTCGAACTCCTCAAGCGCCATGGTGTCGTGGTTTCGCTCGAAGCAGTTCTGGTCGTACTCCTCGCAGAATGCGGCGCAGTCGTCGAACCACTCGTGGCCCCTGAAGGCCTCCCGTGCGTCACGGTCGGCGCCCAGGTGGTGGAAGTAGTAGTACCCCTGGAAAAGGCCGTGGTGTCGGATGATCCAGTGGGTCCGATCCGACACGTAGGGGCGGAGGATGTCGGCGGCGACCGCGCTGTGGTTCTCGGGGGCAATGGGGTCTCCCACGTCGTGGAGCAGGGCGGCCACCACCATCTCGTTGTCCTCGCCGTTGCGCAACGCCCGGGTGGCGCTCTGGAGGCAGTGCTGGAACCTGTCTACCTGGTAGCCGAGCAGTGGCCCAGCCATGGCCTTCAGGGTGCCCAGGATGTGGTCGGTCAGGTGGTTGGCCTTGTGGTCGGCTAGCTCCCGTCCAATGAGGTCGTAGTCCTCGGGGGTGCCGTCCACCATGTGTTCGAATTTCACGGTCTGCATGGGAGCGGAGTCTGGCAGGTCGCCCGTCGCTGACAAAGTGCTCAGATCGGTGGTCCGAACGCCCGGTGGTTAGCCTCGCCGCCGTGTCTGCGTCGCCCGCCCTCACCGTGTCCGGGTTGGGAAAGTCCTATGGCGACGTCCGGGCTGTCGACGACCTTTCGTTCCACGTCGAGCCCGGCGAGGTGTTCGCCCTACTGGGGCCTAACGGGGCCGGCAAGTCGACCACAGTGGAGATCCTCGAGGGACATCGCAGTCGAGACGCGGGCACCGTTGAGGTGCTCGGCCACGATCCGGGTACGGCACCGGGCGGGTTTCGGGATCGGATCGGGATCGTCCTCCAGGAGGTCGGAGTCGAGCGCGAGCTGACTGTGCGAGAGGCGCTGGTCCACTACGGGGCCTGTTACTCGCGCCGTCGTCCGGTCGACGAGGTACTGGAACTGGTCGGGCTGGACGGCCTCGGCGACCGACGCACTCACCGGTTGTCGGGGGGTCAGAAACGGCGGATTGATCTGGCGTTGGGGATCATCGGCGATCCGGACCTGCTCTTCCTGGACGAGCCAACCACCGGGTTCGACCCATCGGCTCGTCGCCAGGCCTGGGAGATGGTCGACGGCCTGCGGTCCCTGGGTACCACGATCGTGCTGACAAGCCACTACATGGACGAGGTCCAGGCACTGGCCGACCGAGTGCTGGTCATCGCCAACGGGCGGGCCGTGGCAGCCGGCACGCCCGACGAGCTGCGGGGTTCGATGGATCGAGAGACGGCTATCCGGGCCCGCTTCCCGATGGACAGAGAAGGCACCGTCACAGGTCTGCTGGAGGGCCTGGCCGGCCGGTCCACGGTCCGCGACGGGCGACTTGACGTACGGACCGAAGATCCGACCGCCGACCTCCACCGGCTCACCGGGTGGGCTTTGGAGCGGGGCGTTGCCCTTGACGACCTCGAGGTGGTGAGACCCACGTTGGAGGACGTCTACCTGGATCTCGTGGGCGGCGAGCCGGGGGAGGGGACTGATGGCTGATCGACTCCCGTCTCCGCTGCGACTTCTGGTGCACCAGATCGGCTACCAGAACCGCGTGTTCCGGCGGGTTCCCATCGCTGCCTTCTTCACCCTCGCTTTTCCGCTCATGTTCCTTTTGCTGTTCGCGGCGATCTTCGGCGACGTCGGGATCAGTGGAGGCCACGAGGTGGCCGCCGCCCAGTTCTACGCCCCCGGCCTGGCCGTGTTCACCGCGGCGTCAGCCACCTACACGAACATCGGGATCTCCACGGCTGTTGCCCGAGACGAGGGGATCCTCCGGCGGGTCCGAAGCACTCCATTGCCCCGTTGGGTGTACCTGGGCGGTGTAGTGGGCTCGGGCGTCTGCATCGCCGTGTTCGGGGTGGCGCTCATGTTGACCGTGGGCATCGGGATCTACGGAGTTGACGCCGACGCTGGCCGGCTCCTGCCCGCCGTGGTGGCCTTCGTTGTCGGCACGGCGTCGTTCGCCATGCTCGGCCTCGCCCTGGCAGCCCTGGCGCCGTCCGGACAGAGTTCGCCAGCGTTGGCCCAGGCCACGATCCTCCCCATGGCTTTCGTGTCCGACGTCTTCATCTCGGTCGGTGACGATCCGGCACGGTGGTTGGAGGTGGTGGGCGATGTGCTGCCCCTCAAGGCGTTCGTCGAGTCCTTCTTTGCCGCCTTCGATCCCTATCGGACGGGCTCGGCATGGGAGCCGGAACTGCTCGTACGCATGGGGCTCTGGGGGGTATTCGGCGCGGTGGTGGCAGCTCGGCGGTTTCGCTGGGAGCCGTCGACCGGATCGAGCAGTGGGCCTCGCGGCGACCGGTCCCGTCGGCATCAGGGTCGATCAGTCCCTTCATAACCAGCCCCGTCGCGGCTGGTCAGTCGCAGGCGAGCGTGAGCCCTTCGAGATCGGCCGGATCGTCCACGTCGAAGGACAGGTCTGGGTCATGCAGGCTCCGCCATGGGAGACCTAGTCGTTCGGCCTCGGCCACGTGGGCGGCGTAGGACCCCGGCCCATAGGCGAACCGGAATCCGGCGTCGGCGGGCACGACGACCACCGGTGTGCCGTCCATGTGCCGGTCGGGCACCAGGGTGACGCCCTCCGTGGTCGCGCAGTGGTCAAGGCGGCTGGCTCTCGGAAGGTCGGCGTGGGCGACCACAACCTGTTCGATGCCCTCGGCACGCAGGGCGGCCACGCCGACCTCCACGGCCCGGTTCAGGCCCGGTCCATCGACCTGAACCACCCCGGCTCCTACAGAACGGGCCCAGGAGGCCACCCCCTCGTCGTCGCACACCACGGTCACCGGAAGCGGTGCCGCCGCGGCGACCACCGTGGTGGCCATGGCTCGGGCCAGGTCTGCCCGGACGCCGGGGCCCACGGCTCCGGCAAGCCGACCTTTGGCGTCGGCGAAAGCCTTCACCGGGATCAGCACGCCAACGGATCCGAACATAGCGACACCCTAGGGTGACGTCATGACGACCCTGCCTCTGGCTGATGCATCCGGTTCAGGCCCGGTGGCCCTATCGGTGGAGCGTGTGGCGGTGGTTGGTGCCGGATCGTGGGGCACGACAGTGGCAGCGCTGTTGGCGCCGGTCGTGCCCACGGTGCTGTGGTCGCGTCGGCCGGAGGTAGCCGCCGACGTGGCTGCCGGCCGCGGTAATCGGCGGTACCTCGACGGGTACGACCTGCCGGGCGGGTTGGAGGCCACCGACGACCTGCTCACAGCAGTGGACGGCGCCGACCTGGTGGTGGCCGGCATACCTACCCACGGGTTTCGGTCCACCCTCGAGGCGGCTGCGTCGGCCATCGGCGTGGACGTACCAGTGGTTAGCCTGGCCAAGGGCTTCGAGCAGGGGACCGGCCTTCGTATGACCCAGGTCATCGCCGAGGTGCTGCCCGGCCGGCCGGTCGGGGTGCTCACCGGGCCGAACCTGGCTCGAGAGATCCTTGAGGGGCGCGCAGCGGCCACCGTGGTGGCCACTACCGAGCCGTCGGCCTCCCTGGCGTTCCAGGAACTGCTGGCTTCCGATCGATTGCGGGTCTACACCAACGACGACCTGGTGGGTTGCGAGATCGGCGGTGCGATCAAGAATGTGATCGCCCTGGCCGCCGGGATGGCCGAGGGCCTCGGTGCCGGGGATAACGCACGGGCCGCCCTCATCACACGGGGTCTCGCCGAGATGACCCGTCTGGGGGTAGCCCTCGGCGCCGACATCCCGACGCTCGCCGGACTGGCTGGGCTGGGCGATGCCCTGGCTACCTGCATGAGTCGGCAGAGCCGCAATCGGTGGGTCGGAGAGCAGGTCGGGCTCGGTATGTCGCCTGACGAGGTGCTGGCAGGCATGGACCAGGTGGCCGAGGGGGTCCGGGCCGCCGGGGTGGCATGCCAACTAGCGAAGGAGGTGGGCGTGGAGGTCCCCATCGCCGAAGGGGTCCGCAGGGTGTTCGAAGACGGACTTTCGCCGGTCGAGGTGTGGGCTGGTCTAATGGCCCGTAGGCCAGCTGCTGAGGTCCAGTCGACCGAGCCAGAACTCCAGATTCGGGAGTCTCGGGACGCCTGATGGCTGGTCTGTTCTCCCGTCTGGGGTTCTGGCGCGCCCGGACCGACGGCACCGCCCGCAGCCCCAGCGGTATGCGGGTCGGCACATGGGACACCCCGCTTGCCGTGGTCGATTCCCGGGGCACGGTTTGGCCCATTCCCGGTGACCGAGAAACCGCTTGGCGGGCCGAATGGTGGGTCGGTGCCGACGACCGCTGGTACGCCCCGGCCGTAGAGGCCGCCGTGCGTCAGACGCGACCGGGCGTGGGGCCGGTGTTGGAGACTCGGATGCGGGTGTCGGGTGGCGACGTGGTGGCCACTACTTGGGCCGGACAGGCTGACGGGTCGGCGGGGCCGGCGGTGGTCGTCGAGTTGGCCAACGAGACGCCGGTTCCGGTGGCGGTGGCTGTCACCGTCCAGGCTGCCGCTGGTGGTCGGATCCGCCGTCTTGCCGTGGACGGTCGTCGCCTGATCGCCGATGGGACGCCAGCCGTGGTCGTCGACCGTGATCCAGGGCGTTCAGCCTTGGTGGACGCGAGCGGGGACCTGTGGGACGAGGTGACCGGAGGTCGAGCCATGGTTGGTTCGCCCGCACCGATTCGCTGTCGGATCGGTGCGGCGGCCGGAGCCCTGATCGTCCCGTTGCCTCATCGCACCGCGTTCCGCTTCGCCGTGTCCGCAGGTGACCTGGTCGACAACCCGTCCGCCGTGCTGCCGTCGGCCGGGCGGGTCGCCGCTGGTTGGGTGAATCGCCTGGAAGGGGCGGCGACCGTTGACCTACCTGACGGGACCGACGCCCATCGCGTTCTAGTGGACCTGGTGCTGGCAGAGCCGTCGGCAGCCGCGGTGGTGGAATTGGCTCGTTGGGGGTTCGCCGAGGAGGCAGTCCATCGGCTGTTCACCGGCCATTTGGACATCGGCTCCGCCGATGCTGGGGTAAACCGCCTTCAGGCTGCCGCCATGTTGTGGACCCTGATCCGTGATCCGGCGCTGTTCGCAGGGGCCGGCACCGACGCGTTGGAAGGCATCGTGCGAGCCGGAGGCGATAACGCGGATGCCCGGCGTGCTGTGGCGGACCTCGCCGACCTGTTTGAGGTACTGGGCGACAACACGGCGGCCCATGATGCCAGGGCTCACAGCGGAGCGACTTCCACAAGAAAGGCCGCGGTTGGGGCCGGGTCGACCGACGATGGGGGGCCGGCCGCCGAGCTATGGAACCTCGCTGACCGGCTGGTCCGCCCTTCGGCCGACGGTCTAGACCTGCTGGTGACCTTGCCTGATACCTGGCTAGGACAGCCCATCGAGTTGCATGGCCTGGCCACCCCACTGGGTCGCCTGAGCCTGGCCGTTCGGTGGCACGGTGAACGACCGGCACTTCTGTGGGAACTCGAGCCTCATCCGTTGCCGCGGTCGGGGGTGGACCCGGTGGTCCTCCGGGTGCCGAGTCTGGATAGGGCTTTTTCGACCACCGAGCCCTCGGGGGAAGCCCTATTGGCCGCTCCGGCCGGATGGGTGCCATCAGGTGCTACACCGCCGGTCGAGGGCGGTTCGTTCAACTGAGCCCTCGGGAGGGTCGAGATCGTAGGGTCGGGGACATGGTCGGACGGAACCGGATGCGAGCGGCGCTGCGGGGGAGGGCACCTGGGTTGGAGGCCGAGCGGGCGTTGTGGGAAGAGGGCCACGACGTCGTGGCCGGCATGGACGAGGTAGGTAAGGGGTCTTGGGCCGGCCCGCTGACCGTGGGCGCCGTGGTGGTGAACCGTGAGCGCCGGATCACCGGGGTTCGGGACTCCAAGATGCTTACCGAGTTCGAGCGGGAGGCCATCGTCGATCGCATCACGAGGTGGGCCGCCGCCTGGTCGGTGGGGCACGCCAGCAACGACGAGTGCGACGAACTGGGCATGTCGGCGGCCCAGCGCCTAGCAGCCCGACGGGCATTGGACGGCCTAGGCCTCGAGGTCGACCGAGTGCTCCTGGACGGCAACTGGGACTTCGTGGGTGGGGGACGAGCCCGCACCATCGTGAGGGGCGACGCTACGAGTCTGTCGATCGCGGCCGCATCGGTCGTGGCCAAGGTCACACGGGATCGGATCATGCGCGAAGCCGACGATCGTTTCCCCGGGTACGGGTTCGCGTCGTCGAAGGGCTATCCAAGCCCCGTCCACCGACAGGCGTTGGCCGAACGGGGAGCCACCAGCTACCACCGACGATCCTGGTCGTTCATGGACGGGCTTCCATCGGTCGGCGAACCGCCACGAGAGCGCCCCGGGGTAGCACGTCTGTTCTGACCGGCGATACCGTTTTCGGCTATGCGAGTTCTCGTGCGACTGCTCTGGCTGACCGTGGCATGGACTGCCGTGGTCTGGGTGGGACGGATCCGCAACGTGGTCGGGGATGACGAACTCACCGCTGGGGTCAGAACCTGGCGACTCCTAGTGGCCATCGCTTTCCTCGTGCTGGCTGCCCTCCTGGCCACCCTGCCGCTCGGGCTCTGGCACCGACGCCCGCTCGGATCGACCCGTCTGGTGGCCGTGTTTTGCCTGTGGACAATCGTGTTCTGGACCGTGCGGGGCGGTGGCATGTTGTTTGGCGACCACGACGTGGGCTTCAAGGTGGTGCATACCATTCTGGCCCTCGCCTCCATCGGCCTGGCCGGGGCGCTTCACCGCGTGGACCGGGAAGTGGCCCGCACCGTGGCTAGCGGATCGGCCAGTGAGGGGGTTAGCGCCCCGTCAGTAGGCGACCTAGCGCTGGACGTCGACGGCTAGTCTGCCCAGCCATGGGTCAGCCGATCACAGTCGTCACCAAGCCGTCGTCGCGAGCCGGGGTCGTCCGGTACGAGACCAACCGTGCCCTTACCGGCATGGGCCATGAACGCTTCCAGCCCGGTGACGAGATACTGGGTGACACGCCGACCGACGAGCTCGCCCGACGGCTGTTCGCCAGGGGCGGCATTGCCGGCCTGCACGTCAACGGCAACGTAATCACGGTGGAGTTCTCCGGCACCGAGGTTGACGGTATCGAGGAGATCATCTCCGGGCTCTACCTGTACTGGGTCGAAGGCGTTGAGGTCCCGAGCGACGACGAGTTGACCGGTGCCGTGGGCTGACCCGGTTCCACAGATCACCTAGTGGGGGTATAACCCCATGACATTTGAGCCCACCGATCCCGGTGACGTAGCGGGCTTTGATCCCGATCGCCTGCAGCGGGTGGCCGACTTCAGCCGGGCCCTCGTCGAAGACGGTCATCTAGTCGGCACCGACGTGCTGGTGGCTCGCCACGGACGGGTGGCCCTGCGGTCCATGGCTGGGATGGCCGACCGTGAACGCGACGTACCAGTGGCCGATGACTCACTGTGGCGTATCTACTCGATGACCAAGCCGATCACCTCGGTGGTCGCCATGCAGCTGGTGGAGGAGGGTCGGCTCCGGTTACGAGACCCCCTGTCGCGGTTCCTGCCCGCCTTCGCTGACCCACGGGTACTGGTGGGCGGCACGGCAGACGACCCGGAAACGGTGCCCGCCGAGCGGGCCATCACCATCGCCGACCTGCTCACCCACACCGCGGGCATCGGCTATTCGATCATGGATCGGGGACCGGTAGACGAGCTGCACCGGCGTGCAGGTCTGGACGCTCTCGCCGCCGGGGGCACCCTGGTCGAGCGGATTGACCGACTGGCCAACCTTCCGCTGCTTCACCAGCCGGGGACCCGCTGGTCGTACTCCATGGCCACCGACGTGCTCGGAAGAGTCGTCGAACTGGTGGACGGGCGATCTCTTGGTGAGGCTATGCGGGCCAGGGTTCTGGACCCGTTGGGGATGGTTGACACCGTCTTTCAGGTGGACGACGACCGGCTGGACCGGATGACCTCTTGCTACCGGTTTGTCCCGGGGGCCGACCCGGCCCTCGATGAGGCGGGAGGGGCCACCGGGTTCCGGTTCCGGTCGTGGGAGAGCGGTGGCGGTGGTCTCGTATCGACCATGGACGACTACCACCGGTTCTGTTCGGCGATGGTGGCCGGAGGCGAACTGGACGGTCGGCGGATCCTGGGTGATCGGACGGTGCGCCAAATGATGACCAACCATCTGCCCGGTGCCGGTGACCTCGACGACGTGGGCGACCCCCTGTACGCCCCCGGTTTCTTCGTCGGCTGTGGGTTCGGTCTGGGGTTCGCCACCGTGGAAGACCCGGCCCGGGGTCGACTCCAGGCCACCCGGGGCGAGGCTTCATGGGGAGGCGCGGCCAGCACCGTCTTCTGGGTCGATCCCGTGGAGGGGGTTCACTGCATCTTCCTGACCCAGATGGTGCCGTCCTCGGTCTACGCGTCGAGGCGGTGGGATCTGCGGGCGCTGGTCAACCAGGCCCTGGTGGGCTGATGTCCACAGAGGGCCAGATCGACGAGCAGGCCGCTGAACCGGGCGAGGAACCGGCTGGCGCCTCGGAGCGCGTCGGGGTGGGCCCACATCCCGAGCCGTGGCCCGACGATCCGCGCATGGACCTCCACCTGTTGGCTGAGGGCGACCGGCGCAACGTTGCCGACCGCTATCGCTACTGGACGGTGGGTGCCATCGTCGAGGACCTCGACGAGCGACGGCACCCCTTCCATGTGGCCATCGAGAACTGGGAGCACGACCTCAACATCGGGACAGTGGTCCGCAATGCCAACGCCTTCCTTGCTGCCGGAGTGCACGTGGTGGGCCGTCGTCGTTGGAACCGGCGTGGTGCCATGGTCACCGACCGGTACCAGCACCTGTTCCACCACGCCACGGTCGAGGACCTGGTGTCGTGGGCGGATGCCGAGGGTCTCCCGCTGGTCGGGATCGACAACCTGCCGGGGGCGGCGCCACTGGAGACGGCAGACCTTCCCGAACGCTGTGTGCTGGTGTTCGGCCAGGAGGGCCCGGGCCTATCGGCGGCAGTCCGCGAGGCGGCATTGGTCGTCTGCTCCATCGCCCAGTACGGGTCGACCCGGTCGATCAACGCTGGGGTGGCATCGGGAATCGCCATGCACGCGTGGATTCGCTGTCACGCCGGGCCCGTTCCCGATTGAATCTGTGCCGGAGTGACCTCGTAGCCTGAATCGGTGATTGTCCGTCGAGCCGACCCACCTCAGCAACTCCTGTCGTGGCCCCTGCGTCGGGCATCCCTGCGTCGGGCATCCCTGCGTCGGGCATCCCTGCGTCGGTCGTCCCTGCTGTGGGCGTCGTTGCTGGTGGTGGCCTCGTGCGGGGGGTCGACACCTGTCGGCGATGGGCACGACCACGACCACGACACTGGGGTGCACGTCGTGGACCCCGTCGAGGTAGCCGTCGACGTCCGGTTCGAGGCCGAGGTTCGGGAAGGAAGGGTGGTGGGGGGCATCCCGAGGTTTGAGGTGTCGATCGGCGAGGTAGTAGCGGTGAGGATCACCAGCGACGTCTCCGATCAGTTGCATCTGCACGTGTATGACGCCATGGCTGACGTCGGGCCGGGAATGGAAGCCGACCTGGTGGTCCGGGCCGACGTCCCGGGCGTGTTCGAGGCCGAACTGCACGGCTCGGGCTTGCGGGTGTTCGAACTCGAAGTCTCGTGACCGGCCTGTTCACGCTGGCCCACGGGGTGGGAGGACGAACCGACCTGCCGCTGTCGGCCTGGCAGGCCGGATGGTCGGCTGCAGTGGCCCTCGTACTGTCCTTTGCCGCCCTTGGCCTGGCGTGGCACCAGCCACGTCTCCGGCGGGTGGCCCCTGGTCGCCCTCTGGGTTGGTGGCCGACGTTCCCGGTCAGCCTGGTGGGCTCGGTGGCTCGGTGGGCTCTGTTAGTAGGGGCCGTGGTTGTGGTGACCGCCGGCCTGGTCGGGGTGGACGACGTGGCTGCCAACGTGGCGCCGGTTGCTGTGTACGTGGTTTTCTGGGTGGGCGTGCCCCTGCTCGTGGTCCTGACCGGGCCGTGGTGGTCGACAGTGAGTCCCTGGGGGGCGCTGTTCCGGCTCGTGGACCGGGTTCGAACTGGTCGTTCAGCCGGGAGTTGGGCGGTACCCGCTCCGGTAGGCGACGGCTGGCTCGCTGTGGTTCCGGTTGCTGCGTTCCTGTGGTTGGAGCTCGTGTATCACGATGGGGCGCGCCCGCGGGTCCTGGGTTGGGCAGCGTTTGGCTACACGTTGATGCTCCTGGGCGTCGCCCTCCGTTGGGGAACCGGTGCGGCCCGCTGCTCTGAGGGATTCGGGGTGTTGTTCGGGCTGTTGGCCCGACTCTCGCCGATCGGTCGGGCCCCGGGGACCGGCCGTCCGGTGCTGCGGCTTCCGCTGGTGGGCGCATCGGCGGACGACCTGCGCCCCTCGGAGGTGACGCTCCTGCTGGTGGTGCTCGGAGGGACGGCCTTCGACGGGGTATCGCGGACCCGATTCTGGGCCGACGTCTCGGCTGGGTACGTGGGATGGGGTGGCACCGGGGTGGGTACCCTGGGACTGGTCTGGCTGGTGGCCGTGGTCGGGGTGGCCTGGCACCTGGCGTCACGGTTGGGCGATCGCCTGACCGGTGGGACGGGTTTCTCGGCGCGTTTCGGGCATTCGCTGCTCCCTATCGTGCTCGGCTACCACGTGGCCCACTACTTCTCCTTGCTGGTTCTCGAGGGCCAACTGTTCGGGATCCGAGCTTCGGATCCCTACGGGCGGGGGTGGGACCTGTTCGGCACGGCTGGCGACTCGGTGGACTGGACCCGGGTCTCTCCGGGCACCGTGGGATGGGTGCAACTCGGAGCGATCGTGGTCGGTCACCTGGGAGGGGTGTTGCTAGCCCATGACCGCTCGATCGAGTCGTGGCGGCCATCGGTCGCCCTGCGGAGCCAGTACCCGCTGCTGGTCGTCATGGTCGCCTACACGGTGGCCGGCCTGGTCTTGATGACGGGTTGATCCGGAGGCCTTGCCAGTATCGAACAAATGTTCGATACTGGGGCGATGTCTCGAGCCCTTCCCTCGGCCCTTCCCCGGAGCCTGCTGGCCGAACCCGACCTCTTCGACGACCTGCCCCCAGAGGAGCACTCACTCCCAACCCATGGGCTTTCGGAGGCTGGCCGACCGGGTCTGCCATTGCGGGTCGCCCCTACGTTGGCCGAGACAGCCCAACGGATCCGGCCGACCACGCTGGCCGTCGACCGGACCCTCCCCGTGATCGAGGCCCTGGCCGGGCTGTTCCCCGACGGCCTCCGGCGGGGTGTCACTGTGGGGGTCTCGGGTGCCGGTGCCCGGTCGATGGCACTGGCCCTGATGGCGCGGGCCACCCAGACCGGTTCGTGGGTGGCGGTGGTGGGCACCAGTGACATGGGCTTGGCCGCGGCGTTCGAGGTCGGGGTAGCCCTAGAACGCCTCGTCGTGGTGAACGCCCCGCATCCCGACCAGTGGGCCTCGGTAGTGGCCACCTTCGTGGGGGCCGTGGACCTGGTGCTGGTGTCACCCGGGCACCGTCCGTCGACAGGTGACGCCCGGCGCCTCGCGGCTCGCTGTCGGGAACGGGGATCCGTGCTGGTCTGCTTGTTCCCAGAGGGCAGGTCTCCGGGTGAGGGATGGCCAGGTCGCATCGACCTGCAGTTCTCGATGGGCGCCGCGACCTGGTCGGGTCCGGATGCCAGCTCGGCCGGACCATTGGCCCGCCTCCGGTCCCGACGTGTCGAGGTGTCGGTTGGCGGACGGGGAGTGCCCGACGACGGTCGTAGTGACGTGCTGCTCCTGCCGGATCCGACGGGTGTTCCAGCTCGCCTGTGAACGGGGCGCCAGCGGCGACTGACTCCCCGGCCGCCGTCCGGACTCTGGTGGTGGGTTGTCCCGACTGGCCCCTGACCGCGTTGGGTGTGGATCCGGGTGAGCAGGCCCTGGTACTAGGAGCGGGACGAGTGGTGGCGGCGACCGGACCGGCCCGGGCGGTGGGGGTGGCACGGGGACAGCACCGACGTGAGGCCCAGTACCTCTGCCCTGAGGTTCGGGTGCTGGCCCGTGACGAGGCCCGCGAGGCCCGGGAGTTTGAGGTCGTGGCCTCGGCGCTGGGGGCGGTCACCCCGTGGGTGGAGGCTCGGTGCCCCGGCCGGTGTTCGTTCGGGGTGCTGGGCCCGGTCCGACTGTTCGGCGGGGAGGTAGCCCTGGTTCGCCACACCGCCGAGGTGGTGGGGGCCGCCGTCGACAGGTTGGAACTCGGGGCCGGCTCACATCCGGGGTGTCGAATCGGGGTGGCCGATGGGGCATTCGCCGCCGGTCTAGCGGCACGGGTTGGTGGAGTGGCCCCGGAGGGGGCGGTGGTCGTCCCCCCCGGGAGGAGCCCGGACTTCCTAGCCCCCCTGCCGGTGGCGGTACTGACGACTCCGCTGGCTGGTCGGGGAGCAGAGTTGGTCGACGTCCTGATTCGTCTAGGCCTGACCACCCTGGGTGCCTTCGCCGCGATCCCGGTGGCCGATGTGTCGGCCCGGTTCGGCAACGACGGCCTCGACGCCCATCGCCTGGCCTCGGGGGTCGACAACCGCCCGGTGGGTCACCGTTCGGCCCCGCCGGACCTGGCGGTGTCGGTCCCCTTCGACCCGCCGGTGGACCGCATCGATCGGGCCGCCTTCGCGGCGCGATCGGCGGCCGAAGCCCTCCACGAACGACTTTCGGCCCGGGGGATGGCATGCACCCGACTACTGGTAGAGGTCGAGACCGAACACGGCGAGCGGATGTCCCGGAGGTGGCGTGACGAGGGGGTGCTGGGGCCGGTGGCGGTAGTCGACCGGGTGCGGTGGCAGTTGGAGGGATGGTTGCACGGCCCACCAGCGGTTCGTCCCACCTCGGGCATCGTTCTGCTGGTGCTGGTTCCTGATGAGGTGGTGCCAGCGGTGGGGCGTCAGCTGGGGTTCTGGGGTGGGGCCTCGGCAGCTGATGAGCGGGCCGGACGGGCGTGCGACCGGGTGGTCGGACTCCTGGGCCCCGGATCGGTGAGGGTTCCCGAGTGGCGGGGCGGCCGTGACCCCGATGACCAGGTGGCCCTTGTGCCGTTTGTCGGGTTGACCGAGTCCCCGACACGGGTTGAACCATTGGAGGGGGCGCCACCCTGGCCGGGTGCCCTCCCGCGGCCGTCTCCGGCCGCGGTCCACACCGAGCCGGTGGCCATCGACGTGGTGGACGCCGGAGGGGTTCCGGTGACGGTGGACGGGAGGGGTGTGCTCTCGGCGCCGCCGGCCCGCCTGGTTCTCCCAGAACGTGTTTCATTAGGCGTCGATCCGGATACAGGCTCGGACCAGCGAGTTACGGCCTGGGCCGGCCCGTGGCCGGTCGACGAACGCTGGTGGGATCCACTCCGCCGTAGCCGCCGGGCTCGACTCCAGATAGTGACGGCCGATGGCACGGCCCGTCTCGTGGCCTTAGCTGACGGCCAGTGGACGGTGGTTGCCACCTATGACTGATGGGTGGCGACCCACTGGTAGTGACCGGGGTGTGACCGATACACCGGCCGGGTCTAACCGATCCGGGGCTCAGCAGGTAGGTTTCCCGGCCAAGATCATGGGAGAGGATGGAGCAGGCGTGACAGACGAGCCTCAGGGATCGGAGTCCCACCGGGAGGAGCCAGTTAGGGAGGAAATGGACTGGCCGATCTACGGTGTGGCGGTCCGCGAGCTGGCCCACATGGTGGCCGACGACGGCTACCGGCCCGACATGATCCTGTCCATTGCCCGCGGTGGTCTGTTCGTGGCCGGTTCGCTGGGCTACGCATTGGCCGTTAAGAACCTCTACGTGATGAACGTGGAGTACTACACCGGGGTGGACGAGCGTCTGGACATCCCGGTGATCCTTCCGCCGTATGTCGACTGGGTGGACCTGGGCGACAAGCGGATTCTGATCGTCGACGATGTGGCCGATACCGGCCACACGCTTGCCCTCGTGCGGGAGACGGCACTGGCTCAGGTGGGCGAGGTCCGTTCGGCCGTGCTGTACCAGAAGCCCCAGTCGGTGGTCGACTGCGAGTACGTGTGGCGCCACACCGACCGTTGGATCAACTTCCCGTGGTCGACCGAACCGCCGGTGGTCGACCTCGAGGGGGCGGGAACCTCGGTTCTCGACGCCTGACCGACTCGGGGTCAGGCGTGGATGGGGGCCCGGTTGGCCGACCAGTCTTCAATCCGCTCCAGTTGGCCGGCCACCGACAGGAGCTGGTCCTCGCGACCGTAGGCGCCCACCAGTTGGACGCCGACCGGCAGGCCGTCTGACGATCCGATGGGTAGGGAGATGGCCGGCTGGCCGGTGCAGTTGAACGGCGAGGTGTACACCGAATAGGGCAGTGAACCCTTTGATCCCCGGACCGGGTCGTCGTCGGTTGGGGTGAGTTCGCCGATGTGGGCGGGTGGCTGGGCGGTGGTCGGTGTGAGCAGCAGGTCGAAGTAGTTCCACCACGAGGCCATGGAGCGGCGCCAGCCGCCGAGGATTCCCTGGGATCTGATGTAGTCGGGGGCCGTGTATCCCCTTCCAAGTTCGGCCATGGCCCAGGTGCCGGGTTCGACGTCATCAGCGGTGACGGTGCGACCCAACTGCTCGCCCAGCGTCACGAGGCTGACCACAGCAGTGGCTGACCAGTTGACGGTGAACGCCCAGGCCATCTCCTGCAGCTCACCCAGCTGGAGGAAGGCCTCCGGGCGTGACTCGACCACTTCGTGGCCTAGGCCGGTCAGCAGATCGGCGGTGCGTCGTGTGGCCGCCTCACAGTCCGGATGGGTCTCGAGTCGGTGGTTGTCGGGCATGAGTCCGATCCGCAGCTGGCCGGGATCGGCATCGACGCACTCCGCGTAGGGGCGACCGTGGTCCGGTGCCACCACGCCGTCACCGCGGAAGGGGATGGCCGTGGCGTCCAGGATGGCTGCCGTGTCGCGCACGGTGTGGCTAACCACGTGCTGGCACGAGAACGACCATTCTTCCTTCGGGCTCTGGGAGATACGACCCCGGGACGGTTTAAGGCCCACCAGACCGCACATGGCGGCCGGGATACGGATGGACCCGCCGCCATCGCTGGCGTGGGCCGCCGGGAGCATGCCGGAGGCCACCGAGGCGGCCGCCCCGCCCGACGAGCCACCGGTGCTGTGCTCGACGTTCCACGGGTTGCGGGTTGGCCCGTGTGCATGGGGTTCGGTGGTGGCCACCAGCCCCAGCTCGGGGGTGTTGGTCCGGCCGATGATGACGAAGCCGGCCTCTTTGTACCGGGTGACCAGACCTGAGTCCTCGTCGGCGGTGAAGTCGGCGTCCTTCAGGGCCTGGATGCCGGCGTGGTGGGGCTGGCCGGCCTCGGTGGCCCACAGGTCCTTGATCAGCATCGGTACGCCGCGGAACGGTCCATCGGGTAGGTCGGGTGAGGCGGCCAGATCGAGGGCCTTTTCGTACTGCTTGTGGATGACCGCGTTCAGGTCGCCGTTGAGGCGCTCGATTCGGTTGATGGTGGCTTGTACGGCCTCAACCGGTGAGAGGTGACCTTCGCGGATCAGGCTGGCCAAGCCAACGGCGTCGGTTCGGGCCAGTTCGGCATCGGACGTGGGAAGGGGGGAGCGACTCATATCCGCGGACCGTATCGGAGCGACCCGACTTAGTCGGTCTCGGCGCGCTCCAGGTAGTTGTACACGGTGAAGCGGCTCACTCCGAGTGCCTCGGCCACGTCCTCTACCGATTTACGCAGGGTGAACGCCCCCCGTTCGTTGAGCAGGGCGACGGCCTCCTGTTTCTGGGACCGGTCCATCTCAGCGCACGGCAGGCCGATGTCGTGCTCCACCTCGGCGATGAGTGTGGGGAGGGCATCGTGCAGGTCGAGGTGGGGGTCCGGGCGTCGAACGGCGGCCAGCACAGCGCCGTCCCAAACCACCTCGAGGTCGTCGTCGGTGGCCTCGTCGGTGGGAAGAAGCGTTGCACCGAGAGCGTCGACGATCGGCTGAAGCATGGTCAGGGGCGCGTTCGGCAACTCTTCCGGCGGCGTCTCTGGCGGGGCCACGGGGGCACCATAGCCTTGGTCCGATAGTTGACAGAATGTTGACGAATGTGCCATCGCACGGCAGCATGTCGTGGTGACGGTGACCATCGCGACCTCCATCGACGACGCCTGCGCGGCCCTGGATTCAGATCCTGGGGCTCTCGTGATGGCCGGCGGTACCGATCTCATGGTCGAGGTGAACCGGGGGACCCGTTTGGTCGGCAATGTGGTGGCCGTTGATCGTGTTCCCGAACTCCGAGGCTGGAGCCTCGAGGGTGACCGTTCCGATGTGCTGCGCCTTGGCGCGGGAACGACGTGTGCCGACCTTGCCGAGCCCTCCCTGGCCAAGTTGGTGCCCGCCCTCGCCCAGGCAGCTCGCACCGTCGGTTCGCCACAGATCCGCAATGCGGCGACCCTCGGGGGCAACCTGGCTACCGCCTCACCGGCCGGCGACACGCTGCCTGTGCTGGCCGCCCTGGACGCCGAGGTCGAGTTGCGATCTTCGGCCGGCACTCGGAGGCTGCCCCTCGACGAGTTCGTAGTCGGAGTGAAGGTCAACGCCCTGGTTCCAGGTGAGCTCATAACGGCCATCCGGGTACCGGTGCTGAACGGACCTCAGGAGTTCCTCAAGGTCGGGACCCGCAACGCCATGGTCATCGCCGTCACCTCTCTCGCCCTTGTGGTGGACCGACCCGGGCGCACCGTCCGGGTTGCGCTCGGGTCGGTGGCGCCGGTTCCAGTCCGGGCCATCGAGGCCGAGGTGCTGGCCGCCGAGCGATGCGACTTCGACGGCATGTCCGTGCCGCCCGATGAGGTGGTGGAACGCTTCGCCATCCTGACTGCTGATGCGGCCCGTCCAATCGACGACCATCGCGGTTCCGCGGCCTACCGGCGTCACGCTGTGAGCGTCTTGGCCCGGAGGGCCATCAGGCGGGCGTTCTCCGGGGTCCCTTCGGTGGCTGCATGACCACCTCCGAGGACTTCTCCCTGGTCGTCAACGGCAGTCATCGGTCCGTGGTCGATGCGCTGCCCGGTGAGAGTCTGTTGTTCGTGCTCCGAGAGCGTCTCGGGCTGATTGGGTCCAAGAACGCATGCGAGGAGGGCGAATGCGGATCATGCACGGTGCGACTCGACGGCGAGACCGTGTGCAGTTGCCTCGTGCTGGCCGCGGCCGCCGCCGATCGCGAGGTGGTGACCATCGAGGGCCTGACTTCAGAGGAAGCGGTCCTGTCCGATGTGCAGCAGGCGTTCCTGGATGCTGGGGCGGTCCAGTGCGGGTTCTGCACTCCGGGGCTACTCATGGCCGTCGACGCCCTACTCGACGCGGACGACGAGCCCGATGAACTCACGGTGCGGGAGGCCATCTCGGGCAACCTCTGCCGCTGCACCGGTTACGGACGGATTCTTGACGCCGTGGACCGTGCCGCGTCAGCTCGGCGCTCGCAGGTGACGCCATGACTACCCTGGAGGCCGTCAGCCGGACGGCCGCCGGACCGCGGATCGGTGAGAGTGCGCCCCGCCCCGATGGCGTGCCCAAGGTGACCGGATCCTTCGCTTTTTCCAGCGACTTGCACAATGACCGGATGCTCTGGGGTGGCACCCTTAGGTCGCCGCACGCCGCGGCACGGATCCGGGGTATCGACGTGGGACCGGCACTGGCTCTTGCCGGTGTGCATGCCGTGCTGACCCACGAGGACGTGCCAGGTAGCCCCACATATGGCCTTATTCATCGGGACCAGCCGGTTTTGGCCTCCGACGTCGTCCGCTACGAGGGCGAGCCCGTTGTCGTGGTGGCCGCCGACCATCCCGACATGGTGCGTCGTGCCCTCGCCGTAATCGAGGTGGACTGGGAACCGACCGAACCTCTGGTGGACCCGGAGTTGGCTGCTGACGCCACCCCGATCCATCCCGACGGAAACGTCATCCGTAGGGTCCATCTCCGTCACGGTGACCAGACGGTTGCTGACCGACAGGACCTGGTATCGGTGGAGGGGACCTACGAGGTAGGCATGCAGGACCAGGCCTTCCTTGGTCCGGAGTCCGGGCTGGCGGTCCCCGACGGGGATGGTGGTGTCGACCTTTACGTCGCCACCCAGTGGCTACATGAGGACCGCGACCAGGTAGCGGCCTGTCTAGGCCTGCCCGACGACAAGGTCCGATTGACGCTGGCCGGCGTTGGTGGCGCGTTCGGTGCCCGTGAGGATCTCAGCCTCCACGTGCATCTGTGCCTACTGGCCCTGCGAACCGGGCGACCGGTGAAGATGTCCTACGGCCGTGAAGAGAGCTTCCACGGGCACGTGCATCGTCACCCGGCTCGCATGCACTACCGGCACCTAGCCACCACAGAGGGAGACCTGGTCCGGGTCGAGGCCCGCCTCCTGCTGGACGGCGGGGCCTATGCCTCGTCCAGTAGCGCCGTGATCTCCAACGCCACCTGCTTCGCCGTCGGGCCCTACCGCGTGCCGTCGGTTGAGGTCGAGGGCGTGGTGGTACGTACCGACAACCCACCGTGTGGGGCCATGCGGGGCTTCGGCGCCGTCCAGACCTGCTTCGCCCACGAAGCCCAGATGGACCGGCTGGCTGTCGCCTTGGGCATGGACCCGGTGGACCTCCGCCTCCGCAACGCCCTGGAGCCAGGTGACCGGCTGCCAACTGGTCAGGTCATCACTGGGACGCTTCCGGTGGCCGAGGTGCTGCGGGCCTGCGCCGGCCATCCATCGGCAGCCGTAGGGCCGGATGACCCCATGGCCCGTCCAGGTGGGGCTGGCCGTACCGCCGATATCGATGACGTGGTCCGTGGGGAGGCGGTGGCTGTCGGCTTTAAGAACCTGATGTTTTCCGAGGGATTCGATGACTCCAGCTCCGCACGGTGCGTGCTACACCGCGGGGTGGCCACCATCACCTGCGCGTGCGCCGAGGTCGGGCAGGGCTTCGTGACCCTGGTGCACCAGATCGTCGGCGAGGTACTGGGTGTAGACGAGGTGGTCCTCGCTCCGGTCGCGACGACGTCCATCGGTTCGGCGGGTTCCACTTCGGCCAGTCGCCAGACCTGGATGTCCGGTGGGGCCGTGCAGATGGCCTGTGAGTCGGTACGCCGTGAGCTACTCGCTCGGGTGGCGGCCGCCAATGACGTGTCGGTCCACGACCTCGTCCTCGTCGATGGCCGGATCTTCTCACTTCCCGGTGGTGGGTCGGGCGACGATTACCTGTCGATCGACCTATCCCTGGATGAGGTGACCGCGGAACCCGTGGAGGCCGACGTGGTGCACCGGCACGCGCCGACCCTTCCCCTTGACGCCGATGGCCAAGGTGACGCGCACGTTTCGTTTTCCGTGTCGGCCCATCGGGCCATCGTCGACGTGGATCCCGACCTCGGGCTGGTAAAGGTTGTCGAGTTGACTACCGCCCAGGACGTCGGTCGGGTGCTCCACCCGCTGCAGGTTCTTGGCCAGTTGGAGGGGGGTGCGGCCCAGGGACTCGGTCTAGCCGTCATGGAGGAGGTTCAGGTCACCGACGGCCGCATCCGGAACGCCTCTTTCACCGACTACCTGATCCCCACCGCATTGGACATGCCGCCCGTCGAGATTGCCGCCCTCATTGAACAGCCCGAACCGGGCGCACCGTTCGGAGCCAAGGGCATCGGTGAACCTCCAGCTATTTCGTCTACAGCAGCGGTGGCCGGTGCCTTGCGCGACGCAACCGGTCTAGACCTGCCCCGGGTGCCCGTCCGTCCGGACGACATCTGCTTGGCCAGCGGTTCTGCCTTAGATGAGGCCGATTGAACGCCGAGCGGAACACGGCCCTTCGTGTCGACGGTGACCGTCTACTGCGGCGTATCGAGGACTTGGCGGCCATCGGCCCCATCGACGGCGGAGGGTCATGTCGCCTGGCGCTCACCGACGAGGACCGGGCCGGTCGCGACCTGGTCGTGACCTGGATGCGCGACCTGGGTCTGGATGTGACGATCGATGGCATCGGCAACGTGGTCGGTGTCCGCTCCGGTCGGATCGACGGGCCACCGACCATGACGGGCAGCCACATCGACACAGTCCGCACGGGGGGTCGCTACGACGGAAACCTTGGGGTTCTGGCAGGCCTGGAACTGGTCGAGACCCTCGAGCGCGAGGGCATCCAGACCGAGCACCCAGTGGCAGTGGGCTTTTTCACTGACGAAGAGGGCGCGCGGTTCCCGCCGGACATGCTCGGCAGCCTGGTCTACGTGGGCGGCATGGCCGTCGAGGAAGCCCTAGACGTCGTGGGCATCGACGGCGCCGTGCTTGGGGTCGAACTGGACCGCATCGGCTACCGGGGGACCTCACCGTGCCCTGGTCCATCACCCCGGGCGTTCGTGGAACTCCACGTCGAGCAGGGCCCGGTGCTGGAGGCTGAGGGCGTGACCATCGGAGCGGTGACCGGCGTCCAGGGGATCTCGTGGACCGAATTGACCATCACGGGCCAGTCCAATCACGCTGGGACCACGCCCATGGACCTGCGACACGACCCTGGCTACGTGGCCGCTGCCGTAGCCACCCACGTTCGGGAGCTAGCCCTCCGCATGGGGTCGCGACAGGTGGGAACCGTCGGTCGAGTGGAGTTGCAGCCGAACTTGGTCAACGTGGTAGCCGCATCGGCGACGATGACCGTGGACCTGCGCAACACCGATGAGGCCCTCTTGCAGGAGGCCGAGGCCGATCTGGCCCGCTTTGTTGCCGATGCAGCGACGGCCGAGGGCGTAACGGTGGCTGAACGAATCCTGGCTCGCTTCGAGCCGGTGGACTTCGATGATCGGGTGGTCGATACGGTGGCCGCGGTGGCCTCTGACCTGGGCCACACGGTGCGTCGCATGCCTTCGGGCGCCGGCCATGACGCACAGATGCTGGCTCGGGTGTGCCCGACGGGCATGGTATTCGTCCCCAGCCATGACGGCATCAGCCACAATCCGGCCGAACACACCGACCCCGACGACCTGGTGGCCGGCGCCGACGTGCTCTTGCAGACCATCCTCACTCTTGACCGGATGCTCCTCGACAGCGACGAGTTGGACCGATGACCCGCACCGTCACCATCGGGGCCGCCCAGGTCGGCCCGATCCAACTGGCCGACACGCGGCCGATGGTCGTCGAACGACTCATCTCCCTGCTCCGTCAGGGGGCCGACGCGGGATGCGACCTGGTCGTCTTCCCCGAACTGGCCCTGACGACCTTCTTTCCGAGGTGGTGGGTCGACGACCTGGCCGAGGCCGACCAGTTCTACGAGACAGAAATGCCCGGGCCCGAAACTCAGCCCCTGTTCGACGAGGCCCGACGCCTGGGCGTGGGCTTCCACCTCGGGTATGCCGAACTGACCCCCGACGGGCATCGCTACAACACGGCGATCCTCGTGGAGCGCGACGGCTCGGTGGTCGGTCGCTATCGCAAGGTCCACCTGCCCGGCCACGAGGACCACGAGCCGTGGCGGGCCTTTCAGCACCTGGAGCGCTACTACTTCGAGCCCGGGGACGGCTTCCAGGTGCACGCCGGCTTTGGCGGGGTGGTGGGAATGGCAATCTGCAACGACCGACGGTGGCCCGAGACCTACCGCAGTCTCGGTTTGCAGGGCTGCGAGTTGGCCCTCATCGGCTACAACACGCCCATCCACTACGCCCCCGACCCTGACCAGGATCGCCTGCAGGGCTTCCACAACGGACTGGTGCTGCAGTCGGGCGCCTATCAGAACGGAATGTGGGTGGTCGGCGTGGCCAAGGCGGGTGCCGAGGAGGGCTGCGACCTGCTAGGTGAGAGCGCGATCATCGCCCCTTCGGGAGAGGTCCGGGCCGTGACGGCCACCGTGGGCGACGAGTTGGTGGTGGCCAGCGCCGACCTGGATCTGTGCGCCAGATACAAGGAGACCCTCTTCGACTTCGACCGGTATCGCCGCCCCGAGGTCTACGGCCGGATCACCGGCCAACGGGGACCGGAGGTGCCACCCGAGGTGCAGGCCGCCCTGGCCGACCTCGGGGAACGAGACGACAGGGCCGGGGCATGACGACCTTTGAGCTAAACGGGAGTCTGGTTGAGGTCGCGGCCGGCCACCCGCACCTGCTGGCCGCGTTACGTGACGAGCTGGGCGTGACGTCGCCCAAGGACGGTTGCGCACCCTCGGGCCAGTGTGGTTGCTGCACTGTGCTGTTGGACGGCAAGGCCCGGGTGGCCTGCCAGATGTCGATGGAAAAGGTCGAAGGGTCCGCGGTCACCACGATGGAGGGTCTCTCCGAAGACGAGCGCGTCCGGTATGCCGAGGTATTCGCCGCCCACGGCGCCTTGCAGTGCGGCTTTTGCATCCCGGGCATCCTCATGCGGGCCAAGGCGCTGCTGGACAAGGCGGCCGACCGGGGCAAGGTGCTTGAGCGGGACGACGCGGCCCGCCACTTGGGGGCCCACCTATGCCGGTGTACCGGCTACGTGAAGATCCTCGACGCCGTGGAGGCCCTAGCCACTGGCGAGGTGGCGGTGGCGCTGCCCCAGGGCGGAATCGGCACCAGCGGGATCAAGGTGGAGGCCCACCAACTAGCCCTCGGTGACCGCGACTACGTCGACGACCTATTTCCTGATGGGCTCCTCCACGCGGCGTTGCGGCTGGCCGACCACGCCCGTGCCGACGTGGTTCGGATCGACGCAGCGGCGGCCGAGGCGGTCGACGGAGTCCACCGGGTGCTGACGGCGGCAGACATCCCCGGGGCTCAACGGGTAGGCATCATCCACACCGACTGGCCAGTGATGATTCCCGAGGGAGGCCGTACCTCGTATCTGGGCGACGTGGTGGCCGTGGTCGTGGCCGATGACCGGGAGACGGCCCGCCGGGCCGCAGCCCTGGTGGAACTGGAGTACGTGCCGCTGACCGTCTACAGCGATCCGGTGGTGGCAGTGGCCGCCGACGAGGACGCCGTCTGGGAGCTAGACGGCAATGTGTTGTCGGTGTCGACCTATGCCCGTGGCGACGCCGAGGGTGCACTGGCCGCTTCGGCCCACGTGGTCGAGGAGGTCTTCCAGACCCAACGCATCGAGCACGCCTTCGTGGAACCCGAGTCGACGTTGGCCGTACCAGTCGTCGCCGACGATGGTTCGCTCGCGCTGCACGTCTATTCAGGTGGTCAGGGCGTGTGGGATGACCGAAACCAGATCGCCGCGGTGCTGGGCGTCGATGCATCGAGGGTCACCGTCGAGTTGGTGTCCAACGGCGGGGCCTTCGGTGGCAAGGAGGACATGTCGAACCAGGCCCATGCCGCGCTGGCTGCCTGGGTGACCGGCCGACCGGTCAAGTGCACGCTGTCGCGCGAGGAGTCCCTCCTCATGCACCCCAAGCGACATCCCATCCGTATGGTCTACCGGGCCGGTTGCGATGACGACGGCCGCCTCACCGCCCTGTGGATCCGGATGATCGGCGACTCGGGGCCCTACGCCTCGGTGGGTATGAAGGTCCTGGAGCGGGCTGCCGGCCATGCCAGCGGCCCGTATGTAGTGCCGACCATCGACGTGGAGGCCACCGCGGTTCGTACCAACAGCCCCGTCTGTGGTGCGTTCCGGGGTTTCGGGGCCAACCAGGCCCAGTTCGCCATGGAGGGCGTGATGGACCGGCTCGCCGAGCGGGTTGGCATCTCGGGTTGGGAGATCCGCAGCCGAAACGTCGTTTCTCCGGGTGCGGTGTGGGGCCCGGGGCAGGTCATGGACGACGGCTGTCTGGGTGCCAGGGCCTGCCTCGACGAGGTGAAGGAGGCTTACGACGAAGCGATGGCTGCCGGACTACCCATCGGGGTAGGCCTTGGTCTGAAGAACTCGGGTCTGGGCAACGGATTCAAGGAGGTGGCCCGGGCCGTGGTGCACTTCCGTGCCGACGGCCGGCTCGAGGTGCGGCACTGCTGGACCGAGATGGGCCAGGGCATCCACACCGTGGCGGTACAGGTAGCCGTCGAGGAACTGGGCGTCGATCCTGACTTGGTCGATGTCATCGTGGACACCACCCGCGAGTTGGGTGCCGGCCAGACAACGGGGAGCCGGGGCACCCTTATGGGTGCCGGTTCGGTGGCCGACGCCTGCCGCAACGCGGTGGCCGACGGCTGTCGACCTGGCATCGACTACGAGGGTGAGTACCGGGTCGACTGGACGAACTCTCTCAGCGACGAAGTGGAGCATCCGATCATCCACTCGACCTTCGGCTACGCCGCTCAACTGGTCGTTCTGGACCCGGACACCGGCGGCGTGGACCGAGTGGTAGCTGTCCACGACGTGGGTCGGGCCGTGAACCCGATGCTTTGTGAGGGCCAGGTGGAGGGCTCGGTGCACATGGGGCTGGGCTACGCCCTCACCGAAGGCTTCCCGGTCGACGAGGACGCCCGTCCCCGGAATGACACCCTGCGGAGCCTCGGGATCATCCGACCTAAGGACATGCCCGACGTCGAGGTGCGTCTCGTCGAATCGCCACAGCCCGATTCTCCGTACGGGATCAAAGGGGTGGGGGAGATCGGGCTGGTGCCGACCGCCGGGGCGGTGGCCGCTGCCCTGCACGCCTACGACGGCCAGTGGCGGCAGTCCCTGCCCATGGCCGCCCCCGACCAGCAGGAGCACTGGGCCGACTGGGATGGGCGCTGACCCCGATGGACCCCACCGATCCAACCACGCCGGGCCTGGTCTGTGCCCACCACCACCTGTACTCGGCGCTGGCCCGGGGGATGCCAGCACCGCCGCGTACCCCGGCGGGCTTCACCGACATATTGGAGCTGGTCTGGTGGCGGCTGGACCGGGCACTGGACCTGGAGACCATCCGGTGGTCAGCGATGTTGGGGGCCCTTGAGGCCCTCGAGCGGGGTTGCACGGCGATCATCGACCACCATGAGTCGCCAGAGGCCATCGAGGGGTCGCTGGACGTCATCGCTGAAGCGTGCGCCACTGTGGGCATACGGGTCTCGTGCTCCTACGGGATCACCGACCGTCATGGCCCTGACGGTGCCCGACGAGGGCTGGCCGAGAACGAGCGGTTCCTGCGCTCCGGGGGCCGGGGCATGGTTGGCGTGCACGCTGCCTTCACCTGCACCGACGACAGCCTCGAGGCGGCGGCCGGCCTAGCCGCTGACCTGGGCGTGGGGGTCCACGTGCACGTGGCCGAGGGAAAGGCTGATATCGCAGCGGCCGATCGGCTGCGTCCGCTGACCACCGACGACTGGCTGCTCATCCACGGTGTGCACCTCGACGACGACCACGGGCTGGCCGGCTGCGTCGTGCACAATCCCCGGTCCAACATGAACAATTCGGTGGGCTATGCCCGCCCGACCCGGTTCGCCAACCCGGTGGCCCTGGGTACCGACGGCATCGGCGCCGACATGCTCGACGAGTTCCGCCTCGCCTACGTCCGACAGCGCGAGGATGACGTGACCGCCTCGCCAGAGGACGCCTGGGGTTGGCTGGCTGCCGGCTGGGACCTCTTCCCGGAAGCCCAACGGGACCGGGTGGTCTGGAATCCGGTCGCTCCTGTGGAGACACCCATGGATCCGTGGCGACTCGCCTTCACCACTGGTGTCGCCCCCCGCACCGTGGAGGTCGACGGTGACGTGGTGCTGGCCGACGGTCGAGCTACGCGTGTGGATTCCGACGAGATCCGGGCCCGGGCCGCTGAACAGGCGGTCCGGTTGCACCGACGCCTGGAAGAGATCTGAGTCTCGAGGAAGGAAGCGACTATGACCCGACTGGCCATATACCTGCAGGACGCCCATTCCATCGGTGAAGCGATGGGGTATGCCACCTACGCCGAACAGCGTGGCTTCGAGGCCGTCTGGCAGGCTGATTCCCGTCTGGTACGCGACGCCGTCGTGCCCATGGCGGCTTTCGCCACCTGCACGGACACTCTCAAGATCGGTTCGGGGGTGGTCGACTGCTGGACCCGTAACCCGGCCCGCCTTGCGTCCACCTTCTCGACTCTGGATGACCTGGCTCCGGGGCGGGTGATTCTGGGCATCGGCGCCTGGTGGGAGCCGTTGGCCTCCAAGGTGGGGGTGCAGCGACACCGACC
Source organism: Acidimicrobiales bacterium (assembly GCA_030747775.1). Lineage (GTDB taxonomy): Bacteria > Actinomycetota > Acidimicrobiia > Acidimicrobiales > MedAcidi-G1 > UBA9410. The sequence goes on from JASLKB010000005.1 coordinate 33,505, forward strand.
TCTGAAAGCCATGCGGGAGATCGTCGAGGCCTGCCGGGCCCTGCTGGCCGACGAGACGGTGACCTACGACGGGGAGTTCGTTCAGCTCGATGGCGTGGAACTGGACTACGTGTACCAGGAGCGTCGCCCCAAGGAGGTACCCATCTACATCGGCGCCACCGGTGACCGGATGCTGGAGTTGACCGGTGAGATCGCCGACGGCGTGGTGTTGAACTATCTGGTGTCGCCTGAGTACAACCGTCGGGCCATGGACCGTCTGGCCGACGGTGCGGCACGGGCCG